>JAZNIQ010000149.1:0-7734 GCA_045577555.1 Candidatus Fimenecus sp. | reverse complement strand
TCGTAGCAGACGGTCAAGTCCGGTCACCAGCACCAAAAAAAGAGAAATCGCATTTGCGGTTTCTCTTTTTTTTTATTTTCATTGAAAATCTTCCTACAATATGTTAAACTTAAAATATCTATATAAGACGGAGGTCTTTTTATGAAATACGCAATCAATACATCTAATTTCAGAGATTTTAATGTGGCTGAAATCAATAAACTTTCTCCTCGTGCATACTTTATTCCTTATGCATCAAAAGAGAAACTCTGCGAACAATCTGTGCTTACAGAACGTTATAACAGCAGTATGGTAACAATTCTTAACGGTGAATGGGATTTTAAATATTATGATAAGGATATGCTTATTCCAAAGGAATTTTATACTGACAGAATTCAGTTTGACAAGGTAATTGTTCCAAGTACATGGCAAAGAACAGGTTATTGTGAGCCTTGTTATCTTAACACCCGTTATGAATTTAATCCAAAGCTTTACCCTGAAATGCCTGAGGAAGTACCAATGGGTATATACAGAAAAGTAATTAGTATTGAAAATTTGGATAAAGTATATATTCTTACTTTTATGGGTGTTATTTCATCACTTGACCTCTACATAAACGGTGAGTTTGTAGGTTATAGTGAGGGTGCTCATAACTCTGCTGAGTTTGATATTACAAAATACCTTGTAAGTGGTGAAAATGAAGTTCTTGCAGTAGTCAGCAAGTGGTCAACGGGTACATATCTCGAGTGTCAGGATATGTTCCGTGAAAATGGTATTTTCCGTGATGTTCTTTTAACTGAACTCGAAAAAACATATCTTTATGATATTATAGTTGATACTGAGAAAAAGGGTAATTCCTATGATTTAACAGTTTTATTTAAAATTAAAGGTGATAAAGAGGGTTGCTCAATTTCAGCAGAACTTTTTGACGGCAAATCAATTCTTGCTAAAGAAACTGTTGATGCTCGTGCAAAATCAAAAATAACTTTTTCAAATCTTAATGTTAAAGAATGGAATGCAGAAGAGCCATATACATATGACCTTTTTGTAACTTTTGAAGATTCAAAGGGTAATAAAACTTATGTGAAAAACATCACAGGTTTCAAAACTGTTGAAATCAAAGGTGATGTATTCTATTTCAACGGTATGCCAATAAAATTCAAAGGTGTTAATCATCACGATACAAATATGCACAATGGTTATGTGTTGACGGGTGATGAAATCAAGGCGGAAATGGAACTTATGAAAAAGTTTAATATAAATTCTATCCGTACATCCCACTATCCGCCCGATCCGACCCTTTTG
Organism: Candidatus Fimenecus sp.; assembly: GCA_045577555.1. Taxonomy (GTDB): domain Bacteria; phylum Bacillota; class Clostridia; order Oscillospirales; family Acutalibacteraceae; genus Fimenecus. Next base: position 6,450 of record JAZNIQ010000149.1, on the reverse strand, counting down.
ACTCTTGCTGATTTAATGGGATTTTATATTGTTGATGAGGCCGATATTGAAACTCATGGTGCAGGGGACATTAAAACTCCATATGACAACTGTATTATCAGCCACGACCTAAAATGGGAGGGAAGATATGTTGACCGTGTAAGCCGTATGGTATGCCGTGACAGAAATCATCCAAGTATCACAATGTGGTCTTTGGGAAATGAAGCCTGGGGATATAACTGTCAGGATTCCTGTTATGATTATATCAAGAACAGCGGTTCAAAGATTCCTGTACATTATGAAAGTGTAATTTCCACAAAACGCTTTGCCTATGATGTTATTTCAGAAATGTATCCTGGACAGGATAAGGTAGCAGAAATCGGCAATAAAACATTTAAAGATAAGAGATATTTTGAAAAACCATATTTTATGTGTGAATATGTTCATGCAATGGGTGTTGGTCCCGGTGCAGTAGAGGAGTACTGGGAAAGTATTTATTCCCACGACAGCCTTATGGGCGGTTGTGTTTGGGAATGGGCAGACCACGCTGTTTTCCACGATGGTACAGATAAATATAAGTATCAATATACATATGGTGGTGACCACGGTGAAGAAAAGCACGACAGTAACTTCTGTGTTGATGGTATGCTTTACCCCGATAAAACACCGCATACTGGCGCGTACACAATCAAATCAGTTTATCGTCCTGTAAGAAGTAAACGCATCAGCGGCAAATGTTTTGAGTTTACAAACACAAACCGATTTGTAAACAGTAAATATTTAAAAGTTATCTGGACTCAACTTGTAAATGGTGAAGAAGTTAAATCAGGTGAATTGTCACTTGATATTGCACCAATGCAAACTAAAACTTATGAAATTCCATATGATACTTTTGAAAACGGTAAGGATTGTCATGTCAATATCGCATATTATGACGGTGAAAACCGCTGTGCTTTGGAACAGACAGTTATTAGTGATAGTGCGAGATTTACAAAAGGCTTGTCAATCGCAGGTAAGTATTCTTATTCCGAACAGGAAAAAATCTTTGTAGTTGAATTTGATGGTGGCAAAGTTGTTTTTGATAAGAAAACAGGCGAAATGATTAGCTATGTAAAGAATGACTGTGAATTTGTAAATCAAAATCCCGCAGACGGTAAAAAAGGTTTCTTACCAAATGTTGTCAGAGCATCACTTGATAATGATTCTTATGGTCAAAAAGAACCTTGGGATAAAATTAAACTTCACGCTGCCGATATTACAGTTACAGATTTCCGTTATGTTGATAAGTCCGTTTATATGCTTGTTGGTGTAGCATATTCAATTAAGAAAGGCTTTAAAAACTATTTCCGTGCAAATGTAGTTTATAAAGTTTTCGGAAACGGACTTGTTGAAGTTGAATGTAAACTTGATAAAGCTTTATTCGGTTGCAGTGATTTGCAGCGTTTCGGATTAATGGTTGAGCTCGATTCAAGATTTAAAAACATTGAGTTTTATGGCAGAGGTTCAGATGAAAAGATGGAAAATATCTGTGATATGAATGATCACGCATATATCGGCATCTGGAAAACAACCGTTGAAGCAATGCACGAACCATATGTTATGCCACAGGATAATGGTAACTGCGGTGCAGTTAAATATATTAAACTTTCAAATGAGGACGGAAATGTTCTGACTTTATATGGTCAGCCAAAATTCAGTTTTTCTGCTCATAATTATACTCAGAAATCTCTACACAATGCGAAACATCAGGAGGATTTAGAGTTCGTTGACTCAACGGTTCTCTGTGTTGACGGATTTATGAGAGGAACAGGAACAAACACTTGTGGCCCCGATGTGCTTGATAAATACAGAGTAAAAACAGACAAACAATTGTGTTTCAAGTTTGCATTTAAAGGTGAGTAAAATGGTTGAATATAAATGGTTTCCCATAGGGGTAATTGACGATTCCTTCCGCAATCTCAGAATAGATATTTTTGTAAAAGAGCAGGGTGTACCCAAGGAAAATGAGTTTGATGATTATGATTTGCAGGTGCCTCATCTTGTGATTTATTATAATGGTGAAGCGGTTGCAACGGGCAGAATAATACCCTATGAAGAAAATACTGTTAAAATCGGAAGAATTGCAGTGAAAAAAGATAAGCGTGGTTTGGGCTTGGGCGAAAAGATTGTTCTTGAACTTTTACGTAAAGCAAAAGAAGACGGTGCAAAAACAGTTCGTGTCGGTGCACAGACTCACGCAGTTGGATTCTATGAAAAATGCGGATTTAAACTTTTGGGTACTCCTGAGTATCTTGAAGAAAATATTCCCCACTATGATATGGTTTTGAATTTTTAAGGAGCACTTATGAAACTTTTTTATAACAAGCCACCCTCAAAGACAAAATTAAAAAGAGCATATTGGCGAGGATTTGAAAATCTTTGGGAACAAACATCTTTACCACTTGGTAACGGCAGTATCGGTATGAGTATGCTTGGTGATGTCAAAACTGACAGAATTGTGCTTAATCATAAAACTTTATGGGCAGGTGGACCATCACCTCAAAGACCGGATTACTGTGGTGGTAATATTACAACTCCCGATAAAAATGGGAAATTACCATCGGATTATTATAAAGAAATATACATGGCTTTTAAAAATGGTGACGAAAAAAATGCTCACGAACTTTGCGAAAAATTAGTTGGCATTATGGATGGTTACGGTGGATACAGATGCTGGGGAGAATTGAAATTTAATTTTGGTAAACTTCACAGAGTAAAAAAATATTACCGTGAACTTGATATGCAAAAAGCAATATGTAAGGTATCTTATGAAGCAAAGTCAGGATTTTCAAAAAGCTTTTGTGATGAAAGAATTTCCTTTGTTTCTTATCCCGATAAATGCGGAGTTATTCGTGTAAAAAGATCAAATAAGAGTTTGAATACTGAACTAAGTATTGCATCTGCTCACGGAAACATTAAATATGAGAAAAACAGAATAATTCATTCGGGCGAGTTGGATGACAATGCTCTTAAATTCTGTCTTGTTGCAAATATTGTAACAGATGGTAAAGTAACGGCAACAGAAAAGTGTATCAGAATTTCTGATGCTACCGATTTTACGATTATCTTCTCAGCAGATACGGATTATATGGATAGTTACCCTGTTTACAGAACAGGGGAGAGTACAGATGCACTTTTTGCCAGAGTTAATGATAATGTACTCAAAGCAACTGAAAAAGGCTTTGATGCTTTATTAACAGCACATACTCAGGATTTTAACAGCATTTTTAACCGTGTTTCCATAAATTTAAACGGTGCAAACAATGTTCCTGCAGATGCACTTCTGTATAAATATTCAAAAACCCCAATATACAGAAAAAAAGCAATTGAATTGCTTTATCAATACGGAAGATATATGACAATTTCTTCATCACGTGAAAACGACGTTCTTCCGTCCAATTTACAAGGAATTTGGAATGTGTCAAACGACCCTAAATGGAGTAGTGATTTTCATACCAACGTTAATTTGCAGATGAATTACTGGCCTGTGTATAACGGTAATATGGCAGAGTGTTCAAAACCGTTAATCAGATATATCAAATCAATGGTTGAACCGGGAAGGATTACCGCAAAATATTATACGGGTATTGAAAGCAAAGACGGTGAACAAAACGGATTTCTGTTCCATACTCAGTGTACGCCATTTGGTTGGACTTGTCCCGGATGGAAATTTGACTGGGGATGGTCACCTGCAGCAATGCCTTGGATTTTGCATAATTGTTTTGAACATTATGAATATACACTTGACAAAAAGGTACTTGCAGATGATGTTTACCCCATGCTTAAAGAGTGTGCCGAGTATTTTGCAAAATTATTGATTGAGCATAAAGGCAGACTTGTGACATATCCATGCTATTCACCGGAACATGGTCCACGAACGATGGGAAATACTTATGAACAAGCACTTTTATGGCAGTTATATGACGATTCAATTAAAGGTGCAACTGTTTTAGGTGTTGATTCCGATTTAATCAGCAAATGGCAGGACATTAAGGATAACCTCAAGGTGTATGAAATTGGCAAAGATGGTCAAATCAAAGAATGGTATCACGAGGAAAAACTTGGAGAAATAGGTGAAAACCATCATCGCCATATGTCACATCTATTAGGATTGTTCCCATGTAATGTGATGAATAAATTTGAAAACCCGGAGCTTATTGATGCCTCAATTGTATCAATGAATCATCGCACAGATAAAAGTACAGGTTGGTCAATGGGACAAAAAATCAATACCTGGGCAAGAGTCGGAGATGGTGACAGAGTTCTTAAAATTATTGGCGATTTATTCAAAAACGGAATTTATCCCAATTTCTTTGATTATCATCCACCATTCCAAATTGATGGTAACTTTGGCTTTACCTCAGGTGTTAATGAAATGCTTATGCAGAGTAATTACGGATGTATTGAGTTACTTCCTGCACTTCCGACAGAATGGAAAAATGGTGAAATCAAAGGCATTGTAGCTCGTGGTAATTTCACTGTTGATATTGAATGGGCAAATAACGAGCTTAAAGCAGCAAAAATCACATCTAACGCGGGCGGAAAGTGTAAACTCTACTATGCAAAAGGTGATTTTACGGTTGATGGTATTAATTCTCAAAATGGAGTTGTTGAAATATCAACGAAAATTGGTCAGACTTATATTGTTACCGTATAAAATATGCAGCCTTGTTATAGCAAGGCTGTTTTCCGTTTTGAAAAAGGAGAAAATATGAAAACTGAGAAAAATATTTTAATAGCATTTATTCTTAATTTATCTTTTTCTATTTTTGAGTTTTTTGGTGGCATACTTACAGGTAGTGTTGCAATTTTATCCGATGCAGTTCACGATATTGGTGATGCCGCAAGTATCGGTGTCTCATATTTCTTAGAAAAAAAGGGTAAAAGACAACCCGATTCAACTTACACTTATGGTTATGCTCGCTTTTCTGTAATTGGTGGTGTTATAACAACATTCATATTGTTGTTTGGTTCTGTTGCGGTTATTTATAATGCGGTTTTGAGAATTTTCAATCCTGTGGAGATTAATTATAATGGTATGATTATCTTCGCAATTGTAGGTGTAGTTGTAAATTTCTGTGCTGCATATTTCACAAGGGATGGAGAGTCAATTAATCAAAAAGCTGTTAATCTTCATATGCTTGAGGATGTTCTCGGTTGGGCAGTTGTGCTTTGTGGTGCAATTATAATGCGATTTACAAATATCACAGTTATCGACCCTATTTTGTCAATAGCAGTAGCAATTTTTATTTTTATAAATGCTTTTAAAAATCTTAAAGAAGTTCTCGATTTGTTTCTTGCAAAAATACCTCACGATATAAGTGTGGATGAAATTAAAAAACATATTATGGAAATTGATGGTGTTTTTGATGTTCATCACATTCATATCTGGAGTATGGATGGACACCACAATTATGCGACTATGCATGTTGTTACCAACGAGGATTCTCATAAAATCAAGGATATAATAAGGGAAGAATTGCGTGAACATGGTATTGGTCATGCAACATTGGAACTTGAAAGTGAAAATGAGCATTGTCACGAAGAGAATTGCCATGTTCACTTTGAAAACACATCGGGACATCATCACCATCACCATCATCATTAAAGGAAAAACTATGAATAAGATAGATTCAATAGAATTTGTAAAATATTCTAAAACTGAAGAAATACTAAACTCTGCAACTCACATTATTGGTGCAGTATTAGCGCTTGTTGCATCATTTCTTTGTGTGACAAGAGCAATAGAGTTAAATAGATTTGATTATCTTGTTATAGGACTTGTTTATTGTATTTCAATGCTGATAGTATTTATGTGTTCATCTGTTTATCATGGGTTACCTCTATGTAATGCAAAAAAAGTAATGCGAGTGATTGACTACACAGCGATTTATTTTATGCTCATAGGAACAATCACACCATATATGCTTTTATCCGTGGCAACAATCAATTATACACTCGGTTGGACATTGTTTGTAATTTGCCTTGTGGCAACCATGATTTCAGTTGTACTTACATTGACTTCATTCAGCAAAACAAAAGCAATAAGAATGGTGCTTTACATTGTAATTGGACTTTGTGCATTTTCTTCATTGTTTGTAATAGGTGACAGGGTTGAGCCAATAGGAGTAAAATTTGTACTTGCAGGTAATGGTGCTTATATTGTGGGGTTAATTCTATTCGCAATTGGTGCTAAGAAAAAGTATTTTCACACCATATTCCACATTTTTGTAATAATTGGTGCGGCAATCCACTTCATAAACTTGTATTTGTATGTTTTTGTTTGATGTAAGTTATAAATTAAAAATAATATGATACGATAGGGCGGGGCATTGACCCCGCCATTTTTATAGTACGCAAATTATTGCATATGGACTAAGAGCTTTCGTCTCTCTATACAAAAAAATAATCCCACACACCTAAAGGTGTATG
>JAZNIQ010000148.1:0-1805 GCA_045577555.1 Candidatus Fimenecus sp. | reverse complement strand
CATAGGTATCAAAGAAAGTATAAATATTCCAGAAACCAAGCATTTTTCTTCTAGCTTCATCACCAAGGTTGTATCCAAAGCGAACATCGTTTGTATTTGGTGCACTTGCATAGAGGTAACGAACCGTATCTGCACCAATTTTTTCAGCTGCCTCATCAAACTTAATCATAAAACCTGTTTTTGAGAATTTTGAGCCATCTTCTGCAACAACCATACCGTTAGTAACAACTCTTTCATAAGGAGCTTTACCAACAAGAACCGTACTCATAAAGAGCATTGAGTAGAACCAAAGTCGAACCTGCTCATGCATTTCTGTAACCCATTCAGCGGGGAAGTTCTTTTCCCATGCTTCACGGTCTGTAAAGTAACCAAGTGTTGAGAAAGGAACGATACCTGCATCAAGCCAAACATCACCAATTTCAGGAACACGAGAAACTTCTTTATCACAGTGAGGACACTTGATCTTAACTTCATCAACCCAGGGTCTGTGAAGCTCGGGAAGTGCATCAACCTGAGCTGGATCAACAGCATTTTCACGAAGTTCAGCTTTTGAACCAATAACTGTTACGTGACCGCAATCACAAGGATAGAATGGAAGTGGCATACCGTAATAACGTTTACGAGAAATATTCCAATCACCCATATTATTAAGCCAGTCATTCATACGCTTACCGTTTGATGCAGGCTCCCATTTAACTGAATTTGCACACTCAATAAGTTTTGGCTTAATCTCACTTGTTCTGATGTACCAAGCAGGAACAAGACGGAAAACAACTTCACTCTTACATCTCCAGCAAACCGGATAGCTGTGTTCATGTGGTTCAACTTTATAAAGTTTATTCTGCTCATCAAGTTTTGCAAATACTTCATCAGCGATTGTATGACTATCTTTACCAGTCATAAATCCGAAACCGTCAAGGTAGATACCCATATCGTCAATAGGCATAACCTTTGGAAGACCAAGTCTTTCACCAAGTTCAAAGTCCTCAATACCGCAACCAGGAGCAATATGAACAACGCCTGTACCTTCGTCAGCAGCAACATCTTCCCAAGCAACAATTTTATGCTCAAAGCCCTGCTGTGCTGGAATGTCTGCGAAACAAGTTTCATAATGAAGACCAACAAGTTCCTCACCTTTAAGTGCACGAATGACTTCAACTTTATCGTCACCAAGATACTTAATAGCATTTTTAGCAAGAATTAATGTCTGATCATCACTCTTAATTTTAACTTCAACATAATCAATTTCAGGATTAACTGCTAACGCAACGTTTGAAGAAAGAGTCCAAGGAGTAGTTGTCCAAACAAGAATTTTTGAATTAAGTTCTTCGACAGGAAGTTTGAAGAAAACAGAATTATGTGTCATCATCTTATATGAACCTGTCATTTCGTGTTCAGAAAGAGATGTACCACAACGAGGACACCAAGGCATTGGCTTATATTCACGCTGAATCCAACCGTGATTGTCACATTCCTTTAAGAAATGCCAAATACCCTGAATGTTAAGGTCTGTATTTGTGTAGTATGAATTATCCCAATCCATCCACATACCAAGTCTTTTTGACTGTTCTGTAATTATGCCTGAGAAGTGATTAACACGTTCAACACATTGACGTGTGAACTTGTCCATACCATAATTTTCAATGTCTTTCTTTGTTTTGAAACCGAGTTGTTTTTCAACTTCAACTTCAACCCAAAGTCCCTGTGAGTCGAAACCGTTTTGACGACGGCAATCGTAACCACGCATTGATTTGTAACGGATAAAAGTATCTTTTGTACTTCTGCCCCAAGCGTGATGAATACCC
>JAZNIQ010000147.1:0-3237 GCA_045577555.1 Candidatus Fimenecus sp. | reverse complement strand
TCTTAAAAAAGAAGACACTTCGCCCCATTACACCATTCCTATGGTTATACTCATTATACAAACTATTTTTCAAAATAGCAATACCTAATTCACAATTTTTTCGTTTTTTTGCAAAATTTATAATATTTTTTTGGTTAATTTGTGCAAATGGACAAAAGAAATTTTTAGCAATTCAACCAATTTTTTTAAATTTTGTCAATTACTAAACACAGTGTTGAGCAATTGACAATTTCTTCATTTTTATTCAACACTTTTAAGCAAAAATGTTGAATATATGTTTCAATAACAATATATAGCCGTTATCAAAATGAAAATAACAATATATTGTAATTTTCTGTTTTTTACAAAAAAATCCCCTTGCACAAAGCAAGGGGAAGAAAGATATATTAATGTTTCGGCTTACTCTTTGTTTGTATTTTTTACAACAAAATTAGCATCCGCAATACCGACTAAATCTATATCCTTTGCGAACACTTCATAAGTACTGCCAAAGCATGTAAGACTGATTTCATATACCTTTTCACCATAGACAAAGTATATCGAGTAAACATAATATTCTGTTACACCTTCTTCTACTGCCAGCTTATGTTCTACCGTACGGCAATCAAGTTTTTTGTCTGTAATGACACACTCACCCACATTCTGTTCAAGCTTTGGATATTTCTCTTTAAGTGCATTCAAAAATTCATCGCCATTTTTAAGCATATCTTCAATATAACTATCTATTTTTGTAACTTCCTCAAGTTCAAAAATATCTACTTTAACTTGAACATTGTTATTTTTTTTGAGTGTAAAGATACCATTACTCTTTAAATTCCAATCTTCTGGCATTGTAAGCACATATTCAGGAGTTTCAAAAGTATTTCCCTTAACTAACTTTTGGGGGAAATCAATTGTACCTGTTATATATTCACCATTCTTATCTTTTTGGCGTTTGCCTTTTTCGTCCAGCGCATAAACAACAATATCACCATCTTCATTAAGAACAGTATTGCCTTCTTTGTCCTTTACAAGCCAATGTTTAATACCATCTTCGTCAACATAAACTTCTTTTTTGTTAACTGAGATTGCCACGCCGATTGCCACTGCCAATACAACAACTATAAAGGCTATTGCAATATACTTAATTTTCTTTTCCATATTTTTTCCTCCGTTTTTTTGTTTATATTTTCCTTTTCATTATAAAAAGGGGAGTTAAACCTAAATTAAATTTTATTCCTTAATTGTTGTAAGGCTTCTGTTTCCCTCAGGAACAATTCCAATCCAAGCCTGACCGTTATTAACAACTAACTCTTTACCGTCAAAGCTCTTTAATTTAAGAGGAGCATCTTTACCACTCTTTGACCAGTAAATTTTCTGACCTATGCCGTTTGAAACATAAAAACCTTCGCCGTTTGTAACCTCAAAGTTCCACTCCTTATGTCCCTCTTTAGTATTAAGAGTTGAAACCGGAACATAAAGCACAATTACGTTTTCAACAGCCATTTCCGCACCGTTGTTGCCATCAGTCATTACCTTATTATTAAGGTAGTTAGTATAAGACTTTTCTTTTGGATTATATTTAAAGGTGTGCATATATCCTGTTGCAAATGTTACCGATATTTCTGAACAAGGTCCTGTAACATCTCTGTTTCCCCAAGGAAGCTTCTCACCTGAAAGCAAAATGTCATATGGCTGCCAGTCAGAAGTTGTTTGCTTTGTAGAATATTTTAATCCGGCAATAGCATTTCTGATAGAATTTTGTGTAGCATAACCTCTATGCTCAGAGCTGACAGGTCTTGTTGTATCTCTAAAGAAATATGTACCTTCATAGGCTTTTCCGTCAATATTATTAACGCCAAGATTTCTGATTGCCTGATAACCAAGGTTAAGACCTACTTTTGAGCCATCACTGCCGCCCCAATGTACGAAAATCGCATTCATACCTCTTGCAAGTTCAACAAAGTCGTGACGAGCACTTCTGATTGGACCAACTTTGTTAGGAATATCCTCAATATCGGCGTAAACCCACATCATTCGTGTAATTCCACCCTCGGCAACGCCTTCAATAACTATATCCGGTGTTGTGATACCCCATTGAGGTCTTGCAGCAGGGGAGTTCTCAACCATAATTGCGATTGGGCGTCCGCCAATTGCACTGTCTGACAAATCTGCCAAACCTGTAAGCGTATTAATGTTTTCCGGAATTTCAGTTGGTTCTGCTGTTGTTTGTTCATCATTAGGTGCTACAGTTGTTGAAACATCTCCTGTTTTGTTATATGATTTGTCATCACCACATCCCGCAAAACAACAAACAACAAGTGAAAATGCCATTAAGACACTTATAAATCTGATTATTCTCTTTTCCATAAGTACATCCTTCTCTAAGAAAAATTAATTATTTCTCGATTTTTGTCTTTCCACCCATATACATCTGCAAAGGTTTCGGAATATTAATACTTCCGTCCCCATTGAGATTATTTTCAAGGAATGCAATCAACATGCTTGGAGGAGCAACTACTGTATTATTAAGTGTATGTGCAAAATAGTTGCCGCCTTTACCCTTGACTCTTATTCCAAGACGTCTTGCCTGTGCATCACCAAGGTTTGAGCAAGAGCCAACTTCAAAGTATTTCTGCTGACGAGGACTCCAAGCCTCAACGTCACAGCTCTTAACCTTTAAGTCAGCCAAATCACCTGAACAACATTCAAGTGTTCTTACAGGAATATCAAGTGAACGGAAGAAATCAACTGAATTCTGCCAAAGCACATCATACCACTTCATACTGTCTTCAGGCTTACAAACAACAATCATTTCCTGCTTCTCAAACTGATGTATTCTATAAACACCGCGTTCTTCAATGCCATGAGCACCAACTTCTTTACGGAAGCAAGGGGAGTAGCTTGTAAGTGTTTTAGGAAGTTCGTTTTCAGGAGTAAATGTATCAATAAACTTACCAATCATTGAATGTTCGCTTGTACCGATAAGATAAAGGTCTTCACCCTCAATCTTGTACATCATATTTTCCATTTCTGCGAAGCTCATAACGCCTGTTACAACGTCACTACGAATCATGAATGGTGGAATATAATAAGTAAAGCCACGGTCAATCATAAAATCTCTTGCATAAGAGAGAATTGCTGAATGAAGTCTCGCAATATCACCACAGAGATAATAAAAACCGTTACCGCTTGTTTTTCTTGCACTGTCTAAATCAATACCATTGAGGTTTTCCATAATATCAACATGATAAGGAA
>JAZNIQ010000146.1:0-2955 GCA_045577555.1 Candidatus Fimenecus sp. | reverse complement strand
CGGCTTTTTTGAAAGATTATTTATAGGTGAAAAACTGTAAAAACAAAGTTTCATCCGACAGAAATTTTTGAAACGATGCAATGTTAAATCAAACACACTCCAAATTGATTTCTGCATTTTTTACAGTTCAAAATAAATTTGAGCAAAACAAAAAAGCCATCACACAGACAGCATCAATCGGCGGGAGCATTGCTCTCGCTTTTACAAATGATGTCTTATGTAACGGCTTCGAAATTTAAAATAATCTCAAAGGCATACTGTTTTCTAATCCCGCATCACCTGAAGCATTCGCTACGTACAGTATCAACAAAGGTGAGGAGTGCGATATTTTTCTCTTAGCATATCGCCGGCTTTAGGCGGACTCATATCCGCAATCAATCACATCGTTATTCAATTGTCAAAATAATTTAACTAACTATACCATATAGAACATTTGTTTGTCAAGAGATATTGAAAAAATTTTCAATATATAACCAATATTAAAAAGTTAATCATATTTCATTCTTATTACAAAAAGCTGCAACACATCATATAAAATCCACAAAAGTGTAACAGTTTTATTTGTTAATTTATTTATACAAATATTCTTTTGCTTTTTCAAAAAGTTCTGCTCGGCTGGTTATTTCAAGCTTTTTGAAAATGGCTGATGTATGTTTCTTGATTGTGCTTTCGGTGACAAAAAGAGTTTCTGCTATGTCTTTGCGTTTTTTGTTTTCGAGAATAAAACCGAGTACTTCTTTTTCACGTTGTGAAAGTGTATCAAGTGCTTTCCAGTTGTTGAAAATGTTTTCTATCTGTTCTTTGCTAAATGACTTTACCGTTTCGGATGCGGTGATGGTTTCATTGCTTTCGGATAGAGATTCAACTGCTGAATCTGAAATTCTCTGTGTGTCTGCAAGTCCGTAATCTTGTAAAATACCGTAAAGGAAAAGGATGAGGCCTTCTGAAAAGATATATGAAATCGAGAGGAACTCAAAGTCTGCGCCTATCATATTTTCGACAAGCCATGTTGCGATATTGCCTATAACAACAAATGCCAGAAAAACAGAATGCTTGGTTGAAACAACGGTTTTCTTAATAGCGGTGTAAATAATAATTGCAACCATTGAAGCGAAATAAGCGAAAAGAAATACTTTATAAAGGTTGTGAAGCGGTCCGTATTCTTTAATCAGATAAGATGCTCCGTCAGCAAAACCGAGAGTAACATTTTTATAATAAATCGGAAGAAAACCTCCGCTTGCGGCAATCAGAAACATAGCCGTATTCAGGGCGATCAATATTTTCGGCAAGAACTTCGGGTATTTGAATCTTGACAGATTCATTATCATCATAAGCATAAAGAAGGGAAGAAAAACACTTCCGAGATAAGCAAGTCTGTTTGACCACAAAGCTGCTTCAAGAGATTTTGAAGCAGAAAGCAAAAAATAACCTGCATCGCATACGGCAATCGAAACAAACAAAAGCATAAGCCATATGTCACGCTTTCGGTCAACAAAAAAGTAAACGCCGATCATTAAAAGCGCAACGGCAAAAACTATACCGTAAACCGTAGTCATCTTATCCCTCCTTATCTGTTAAATCAACTTCGATTCCGTTTCGAATACAAAACGAATAAAACTTGCCGAGCATAGCAAGCTGAGGTGTGCGGTTTTCGCGCTCCCAGCGGCTTACAGTTGCATAGGATATGCCGATTTTTTCTGCAAGCTCGGTCTGGCTTAACTGTAAAATCATTCTTACAAATTTAACCTGTTCGGGGAAAGATAGCTTTTTTATCTCAAGTTTCATATAAAACACCAATCCTTATATATCATAATATAGCATACTTTGAATTTAGTGTCAAACTTTAATACTGTTTTCAATCTTTGTGCAGTTGTAACAATTTGAGATGCCCGTTTTTGATACGGTAGCCCTAAAGGTAGCCTTTTTTCGGTAAAAGTAGCCTTTGGGGCTACTTATTTTTAAAGAAATCTGCCATTAAAATGAAATTACAAATTAAAAGCAAGGGAGGTTTTCTATGCTTAAAGCAGTTACGAAAAGGTTTGCTGACAAGTCAACAATAAAGCAGTTTGAGTTTGAATTCTACTGCGACTGCTGCGGCAAACCGATAAAAACTGATGTGCTCGAATTCATTTCGGGATTCAAGGACAAGAAATTTTTGAGCAGCGACGAACGGGAAGCAAGGGCAATTATTTACGCCAGTGACCACGGAAAGGCTTATGAGCGAGCAAACAACGAAGCCCGTCTTGAACTGAACAAGTGCGAGATATGCGGCAATATGGTTTGTGAGGATTGCACGGTTTACGGCGAAAACCTCAACGGCGGAATTTGCTGTAAGGATTGCTCAAACAAATAATTATTCCGAAAGGAGAAATGCAATATGGGACTTATTAAAGCCGGCATAGGCGCACTCGGCGGAACACTCGCTGACCAGTGGAAGGAATTTTTCTACTGCGATTCACTTGAAAACGACGTGCTTATGGTCAAGGGCTCAAAGAGAGTCAGCGGACGTTCTTCCAACACCAAGGGAAATGACAACATAATTTCAAACGGCTCGGGTATTGCCGTTGCCGACGGTCAGTGTATGATTATCGTCGAGCAGGGCAAGATTGTTGAGGTGTGTGCAGAACCCGGTGAGTTCACTTATGATTCATCAACAGAGCCCTCAATCTTCACAGGCAAGCTCGGTGACACAATAAAAGAAACATTCAAAACCATAGGTAAGAGATTTACATACGGCGGTGACACAGGCAAAGACCAGCGAGTTTATTATTTCAACATGAAAGAAATAATGGACAATAAGTTCGGCACAGCGAATCCGTTTATGTTCGAGGTTGTCAACAAGAGAATAGGTATGGCAAGAACCGTTCAGGTAAGATGCAACGGTGTATATTCCTACAAAATCACAGACCCGCTTCTTTTCTATACAAAGATTGCAGGCAATGTTGACGACGAATA
>JAZNIQ010000145.1:0-3166 GCA_045577555.1 Candidatus Fimenecus sp. | reverse complement strand
CATGACGACCACCTCAGTACCTCGGTATTGATACACGAGAAATCCCTTGAAATATAGGGGTTTCTTCATTTTCCAAGCAGATTAAGCACTCTTTTTAGGGTGCTTTTTTTGTTTTCAGGAACTCCTAAAAAATCAAATCGTAAACGGAATATGCTTCGGTTTTACAAGGACAATCCACTTGCCATAGAGTTCATTGCACAGTTGAAAATCATGCGACCGAGATACATACATAAACAGTTGCAACTACTGAAAAAGGCGTCTGTTTTTTACACGGAAGGTCAAATGAATTCGGCATTTGAGTATTGCATCAACACTTGTGAATGCACAACCTTGGAACTGTTATCGTTCCTGATTTACAAGTATGGCAAGGACTCATTTTACGATTGTATGGGGGCTTACGCAAAATCAAACTACTTAAAACGAAGTCGTGAGATACAGGAGGCATTCAATGGCAGAGATTTTTGATGTAATGATGATGGCAAAGGAATTGGGTCTTACTCATCTTGGCAACGGTGAGGTTGATTTAACAGATGAGCGTGTTTCTAACCTTGATTATTTGCAAAATGTGTTGCAACAGGAAATGGATATGCGACTGAAAGCAAGGGCAAAGAAATACACAAAAAGAAGTCGCCTACCGGACCGACACTATGATTACAATTACATATCGTCGGGGTTACAGTGGCAACTTGACAGGATTAAGAATTTCGATTTCAAAACCGAACATCAGAATATTATAATTATCGGTAAATGTTGCAGAGGCAAGACAAGTCTTGCAGTTGACATTTCGCTTGAGGCTATCGAGAAAGGTGCAATGGTTGTTTATGTTACCTTTGAAGAATTGATTAAATGCTCAAGCAAAAAATCACACCCTTGGCGTTATTTGGTTGAAAGTGACCTTGTGGTGATTGATGTGTTGTTTTACACAACACCAACAGAAGAAGAGCTGTTACTCTTCTACAAAGCAATAATGAAGCTCAGTAGCGAGCGTAGTTTAATTTTAATTTCAAACAGGGATTTGCCTTTATGGAATGAAATGAAGGCAGACCGACACGTGATTGAAACCTTGTCAGCAAGGCTTTCACACAACTCACAGATGATATATCTGTAATAAAACTTAAAAGCCTATTCCTATTAAAACTGAAAATAAGATGCGTTATGCATTTAATATATTTGTACATCAAAACGGACTATCAAATCTTCTTTTTTCTTGTTTTATTCATTGGTTTGTTATAAACTAAAATTGAGGTGATTGTATGAAAACGTCATTTGGTAACTTTTTCTCACCATATATGACAGATGAAAAAACAGATATAGATTCGTGGTATGAAGAATATAAAAATGACCCAGATAAAACAATAACCATTGATGGTTGTATTTACTACAAAATTATTTATAGATGTGAGTTTTATCATAAAGAACCATATTCATTGATAGTATTTATCGATTCAATTGAAGGTTTGCAATTAAATGATATTTTAGTAGATGAAAACAACCACGAATATACTATTAAAGGTTTTGAAATGATTAGTTTTACTAAAATTCCCGAGTGGTATCCACGAACTGTACCAATGTTAATAACAGGTACAACATATAATATTGGGAATTACCTGACAAAGAAAACTATTAACACAAAGTCATAAAAAGTACACCGTTGGAAATGTTTTTCGAAAATCGTAAATTCGGGCGAAAAAAATGTACACGGTGGAAATATTTTTTTACCATTTTGCGATATGGGTGGAAATTTCACCCCTTGGGGGTGGGGCACACAAAATCTCTGTGCAAAAACAGGTACGGACAGCGGCGCGGGGCGTTGTGTTGATTTTCGCAAAAGTTTAATAAACTGAATAACAAAAAAGGCAAAAACTATTTCATTTATTAATAATTTATGTTAAAATTCAGCACGGAGGTAATTTTATGGAAAATGAAAGCAATTCAAACATTATATCAAAAGCAAAAAATTTAATAAATACCGCAAAAACTTATTGGAACACTCCCCCAAAGGGAAATTACATTCCATATAAAGAAGTGGCAAGCTTAAGTGGTGCCGGATTCGGTGTTCACTGGACAACTCTTCTTTCATCTACAATAGGTCTTAATGCGGGTAACTTTCTTGTTGGTGCAAGTATAGGCCTGGAACCCATGGATTTGCAAATTATGCTTAATATTGCAAATATTATAGGTATTCCTATCGGTATTTTCCGTGCATGGTATTACGACAACCACAACTTAAAGGGAGGAAAATTCCTGCCTTTTATAAGACTGACAAGTTTTCCCATTGTTCTCATTTCGCTTCTTTTTGTTTGGCTTCCGTATGAGCATTTTGAATACTCAACAAAAGTCATTGTTGTCTGGTTTATGTATTTCTTCCTGAGTTTCTTCTCAGGCTTTTATAGCGAAAGTTATACATATTTCCAACAGATTATAAGTCCTGACGCACAAGAACGAGCAACAGTTATGAGTATTTCTCAGGTAGTTTATTCTCTTGCTCCTACAATTACAGGCTTCCTTCTTCCGACACTTGCGGCATTTACTTGGGGTAATAATAATATTTGGACTTACAGAATAATCTATCCTATTTTTACAATTGTCGGTCTTATTATCAGCACTATTTTCTTCCGCAAGGTAAAGGAGCGTCTTGTTCTTCCTCGAAGAAAGCCCGAACCTGTAAGAATGCTTGATGCAATCCGCGAAGTTGCAAAGAATAAATATTATTGGATTATTCAGGCTGCAGGTTGGGTTGTATTCCTTGAATCAGGCTATGGTGTTGTTCTTGGCTGGTCTTTTGTTTATGCAAACGGCGGTGATTACGAAAAGTTCTACGGTCTTGCTACTACGATTATAGGCAATGCGTCATTATGGTCAATGTTATTAGCTCCTCTTGCTATAAAGAAGATGGGCAAGAGAAATCTCCTTATTACTGCAAACACAATCAACATTTTTGTTCTTTTAGTTTTATATTTTGTTTATAAAAACATTTTACTTGTTTGTATTCTCTGGTATTTCAACACATTCATAAATACTTTCTGGAATATTGTTCAGCATAACATAAGTGCTGATATGAGAGACTATCACCAATGGAAAACAGGTGTCAGAGTTGACGGACTTTTCGGACCTTTAGGAATGATAGGTACAGTAATCGGTCTCTTTACAGGTATGGTTTATCCCG
>JAZNIQ010000144.1:0-2532 GCA_045577555.1 Candidatus Fimenecus sp. | reverse complement strand
TATCTGGAACAAATAATCACAAGAGTATACGGATAATTTTTGAAAAAGCTATTGCTTTTTTCGGAAACATAGTATAAAATAGTTTCAACAACTTAATAAACGGGAGCTTGTATTACAGGCTGAGAGGAAGGTATGACCTTCGACCGAGAACCTGATTTGGATAATGCCAACGTAGGGATGCCTGATACACAATGTTAGGAGGAACAAAGAACTTTTAGGAAGTTACCAAGTCGGTAGCTTCCTTTTTTGTTTGTCAAGGTTTGTTGTTAAGTAATAAACAGCCGATGATTACGGCAGAAAGAGGTAATTTATGTTAGGAAAATGTCTTGAAAGTGTTAAGGAGAAAACACCACTTATTCACAACATCACGAATTATGTTACAGTTAATGATGTTGCCAATGCTCTGCTTGCATCAGGTGGAAGTCCTATTATGTCGGACGAGCCGGAGGATGTGGCGGATATTACGTCTATCTGTGGAGGACTTAATATCAACATTGGAACACTCAACAAAAGAAGTATTGAAGCTATGTTGATTTCTGGCAAGAAGGCAAAAGAGCTCGGTCATATTGTACTTCTTGACCCTGTAGGAGCAGGCGCAAGCAAACTCAGAACAGAAACTGCACTTAAAATTATGAATGAAATCAAGCCTGATATAATTAGAGGAAATATATCTGAAATTAAAACACTTGCATTGGGCAGTGGAACAACCAAGGGTGTAGATGCAGATGTTGCAGATACAGTAACTGAGGATACTCTTGATTCAATGATAGAGTTTGCAAAAGCATTTTCAAAAAAGACAGGAGCAGTTATCGCTATAACAGGCGCTATCGATTTAGTAGCTGACAGCGAGCGATGTTATGTAATTCGAAATGGTTCGCCAATTATGAGCCGTATTACAGGAACGGGATGTATGCTTTCTGCACTGTCTACTGCCTATGCGGTTGCAAATTCCGATGATATAGCAGAAGCCGTTGCAGCTTCTGTGTGTCTGATGGGACTTGCGGGTGAGATTGGAGTGTTGAAAATGAAAGAAAGCGAAGGAAATTCAAGCCTTCGTAATCACATTATAGATACTATATACAATATGGATGCAGAAAAGCTGATGAAAGGAGCAAAATATGAAGTGCGATAAAAAATCATTACTTTTATATGCTGTAACAGACCGTTCGTGGCTTAACGGAAAAACTTTATATAAACGAGTAAAGGAAGCTATTAAAGGTGGCGTTACCTTTGTTCAGCTTCGTGAAAAAAAGCTTGACGAAGAAAGTTTTCTAAATGAAGCATCAGAAATACAGAAATTGTGTAGAAAGTACGATATACCATTTGTTATAAATGACAACGTTGAAATTGCAAAAAAGATAAATGCCGATGGTGTACATGTTGGACAAAGTGATATGGAAGCGGTAAATGTAAGAGCTATCATAGGAGATGATAAAATTCTTGGCGTATCGGTACAAACAGTAGAGCAGGCAGTGCTTGCCCAAAAACAAGGAGCTGACTATCTTGGAGTAGGTGCTGTTTTTCCGACAGGTTCTAAGGCAGATGCTGAAGATGTAAGTTATGAAACATTAAAAGCAATATGCGAAGCAGTAAATATTCCGGTTGTTGCCATAGGCGGAATTAGTGTCGGTAATGTTTTAAACCTTAAAGGCAGCGGTATCTCGGGGATAGCAGTAATAAGTGCTATCTTTGCAGCAGAAGACATTGTATCTGCAACAAAGAATTTAAAACAACTGACAGCAAGGGCGGTATCGGAATGATTAAAGGTGCTATTTTTGATTTTGATGGAACCTTGGTTGATTCCATGTTTATTTGGGATACTTTTGGTGAGGACTATCTGAAATCATTCGGTATACAACCAAAAGAAAATCTTGCCGAAGTTTTTAAGACCTTTACACTTGAACAAGCAGCAGAGTATTATCGTAATCATTATAATATCAAGCTTTCTGTCAAAGAAATTGTAGAAAATATAAATAATATGGTCGCTGAAATATATCGTACAAAGGTGGTTCTAAAGCCAGGTATTAGTGATTTTCTGAAAAGATTACAGAATTTAGGAGTAACGATGTGTGTTGCAACCGTGACAGACAGGGTTGTTGTAGAAGATGTTCTGAAGAGGTTCAATATCTATAAATATTTTTCAGCAATATTTACTTGTGCAGAAGTTGGGTTTGGCAAAGAAACACCTGAAATATACAGGCAAGCTCTAAAACATCTTGGAACCGATAAAACTGAGACAATAGTTTTTGAAGATGTGATGCATGCAGTAAAAACTGCTAAAACTGACGGTTTTAAGGTGGCGGCGGTTTATGATTCACACGAGTCAAGACAGAATGAAATAAAAGAAATTTCAGATTATTACATAACTGATTTTGGATGCATTTGTTTTAAGACGAAAATGAAAACTACACTCTCTATTGCAGGTAGTGATTCAAGTGGCGGTGCAGGTATTCAGGCAGATATTAAAACTATAACAATGAATGGTGTTTATGCAATGAGCGCAATTACGGCACTTACTGCTCAAAATACGCT
>JAZNIQ010000143.1:0-7451 GCA_045577555.1 Candidatus Fimenecus sp. | reverse complement strand
GCGTGTCCCATACCGTAAATAAGACCTGAGCCATCATTAGCCTGTTTGTTCATAATTTTTGTAAGATAGTCCGCAACCTGTCCCTCATCAGTAATGTCGCTGATATTAGATTTAATATTATCAACCATCTTATGAACCTTGATATTCGCACCACCGTGACGAGGACCTTTAAGTGAGCCGATACCCGCCGCAATAGCCGCATATGTATCTGTTCCGCTTGATGTGATACAACGTGTGGTAAAAGTTGAGTTATTACCACCACCGTGTTCCGCATGAAGAATCATACAAATATCAAGAAGTTTTGCCTCATCATCAGTAAATTCTTTATTTGGACGGATTGAACGCAAAATACTCTCCGCAGTTCCTAAACCCTTTTTGCTTTGATGGAAATACATACTTTTTTTATCATAAACTCGGCGTTTAACCTGATATGCACTTGTCATAATAACAGGCATCTGAGCTATAAGCTGAATGCATTGACGAAGTACATTTTCAGGTGATGTATCATCGGGATTAGGGTCATATGAATAGAGTGCCAACACGCTTCGTGCCGCCTTATTCATAACATCGGGTGACGGTGCCTTCATAATCATATCTTCAATAAAATCCTCTGGCAAATCACGACACTCTGCAAGCAAGTCAGTAAACCATTTAAGTTGTTCTTTTGTGGGAAGTGCGCCAAATAAGAGAAGCCATACAACCTCTTCATATCCAAAGCGGTTTTCCTTTTCACAATGTTCAACAATGTCCATCATGTTAATTCCGCGGTAAACAAGTTTACCTTGCTTTGGTACTTTTTCGCCGTCGTCCATATAGTAACCTTCAACGGAGCAAACACGTGTAAGACCTGCAAGTACACCTGTTCCGTCATAATTACGAAGCCCTCTTTTTACTTCAAATCTATTGTAAAAATCGGAATTAATGTAGTTATTTTTGCGAAGCTCTTCGCATAAAGTTGAAAGAGCATCATTGGAGATACTTGAAATATATTCTGCCATTATTTTACCTCCTTGTAGAAAAATTTCGCTATGTATCCAAGATAATATAAATATACATTATATATTCTAATACAATTAAGGACCAAAGTCAACAAAAGGGAGCGATAAAAAATGAAAAGTTACACACTCATTTGCTTTTTTCTGGCACTTGCAATGATTCTTTGTCCGTTGGTTGCTGTTGAAAAAGCAACGGATGCAATTTCCCAAGGTTTATTCGGTGAATCAGAGGTAATTGAAGAAGAATTTGTCGGAGTTGAAACTGCATCCACCGTAAAAGTTATGAATGCAAGCAGTAAAAATATTACGGAAATGCCTTTAAAAGAATATCTTTTAGGTGTTGTGGCAGCAGAAATCAATCCGGCATATCACGAAGAAGCAATAAAGGCTCAGATTATTGCCTCACACACCCTGCTTTTATATGTAAAAAGTCGTAATTCAAAGGATTTTGGGGAGGCTGATATTACTGACAGCAGTGCTTCCCATCAAGGTTTTCTGACCACAGAAAAGCAAAAAGAAAAATGGGGTGAAAATTACAATTCATACCGTGAAAAGATTGAGAGTTGCATTGATGAAGTAATTGATTTGACATTACAGTATGATGGTGAATACATAAACGCTGTTTTTCACGCCATATCCAACGGTACAACAGAAAATGCAACAGATGTATGGGGAGGAAACTATCCGTATCTTGTATCAGCCACAAGTATCAGCGACAAACTCTCCCCCGCTTATCAATCAGAAGTAATAGTTACCGAAGAAGATTTCAAGAAGACATTAAATGATTTAGAATTTGAAGAAAAACCTGAAAAATGGATAGGCAAAATCACAAACACAAAAACCGGTATGGTAAAAACTATCACAATATGTGACAAAACCTTTAAAGGCACGGAAATACGCACACTTTTCTCTCTTAAAAGCAGCACCTTCACCTGCAAATATAAAGATGGTGAGTTTATTTTTACTGTAAACGGATACGGTCATGGCGTGGGAATGAGTCAATTTGCTGCAGATTATATGGCACGGCAAGGGTTTACCTATGATGAAATACTGAAACACTATTATAAAGATGTAAAAATTGTATAGCCGGACTGTAAAATGACAATTTTTGCAATCCTTAAGTAATACAATAAAATCAAAAAGGAGTTTTAAAGATATGAGTGTAAAAATTGATTTTCAGGAAGAAATCCTGTATTGCAGACTGGAGGGAGAAATTGACCACCACACCGCATTACCTATCCGTCTGCAGACAGATGAAAAAATTGAAACCTGCAGACCAAAAACAGTCGTACTTGATTTTACGGACGTTACCTTTATGGATAGCTCCGGTATAGGTCTTGTTATGGGCAGATACAAACTTCTGAATGAATTAGGCGGAGAACTTGAGATTACGGGGCTTTCGGACAACTCCTACAGAGTTATGCGCCTTGCAGGACTTGATAGAATAGCAGTTATTAAAAAAGGAGGAAAGAAAAATGGTAATAAATGAGTTTAAAATGACGGTTGACAGCCGTTCTGTAAATGAAAGTTTTTCAAGAAGTGTTGTTGCGGCATTCACTGCACAGCTTGACCCAACAGTTGAAGAAATCAACGACATTAAAACCGCAGTGAGTGAAGCAGTTACCAACTGCATAGTACACGGCTATAAAAACACTTTGGGCAAAATTTACATAGCTGTTAAAATACATGATAACGGAAAAGTCATCATATCAATCCGTGACAAAGGTTGCGGAATAAGTGATATAAAAAAAGCACGTGAACCTCTGTTTACAACCCTTGGCGGTGACCGTGCAGGACTTGGTTTTTCTGTTATGGAAAGCTTTACGGACAAAGTTACGGTGCGCTCAAAAGTTAACTGCGGTACAACCGTTACGCTTTGCAAATTCATTTGTGGTCGTACAAAATGACAAGGGACGAGCTTATACTTAACAATTTGGGTCTTGTGGGCAGTTGTGCATCAAAATTTATCGGCAAAGGCGTGGATTATGAGGATTTGTATTCAGCAGGTTGTGTGGGACTTATTAAAGCGGCTGACGGATTCAAAGAAGACCTCGGATTTGCCTTTTCCACTTATGCTGTCCCCTCTATTCTTGGTGAAATACGACGAATTTTCCGTGACGGCGGTGCTGTAAAAATCAGCCGCAGTTTAAAAGAAAAGGCACGGATACTTGCAACCGAAAAGGAAAGATTTGAAAAGGAAAACGGTGTTGAACCTACAATTTCGGAACTTGCCGTAATAATGGGTTTGGATATTTCAGAAACAGCACAACTAATCTGTGTTTTACAGCCCGTAAAATCACTCACCGCTGAAAATGACGATGAAAATCAGATTGACATTCCTTCAGAAGATGAATACACGCCAATTGACAACCGTATTTCTGTACAAAAAGTTTTAAATGAACTACCCTCAAAAGACCGTCAACTGATTACTCTACGTTTTTTTGATGGTATGACACAAAGTAAAACAGCAAATATTATGGGAATTTCTCAGGTACAAGTATCCCGTAGAGAAAAAATTATACTTGAAAATATGCGAAAAAAACTTACGGGGTAAAAGATTTGATATTTTTATTTAATTATGGTAGAATGTTAAAAATATGTTCTACCATTTTTGTTTTTTTAGGAGAGAAGATATGAAGAATTCTCATTACAAAAAATATATAAGAATAATTGCAGTTGTGTGTCTTGTAGCTGTTTTATTTACCTCTTGCGGTACAACAACACCGGAAATAAATGAATATATCAAGCCTAAATATTCGGGTGATAACTTCCATAAAACAGATGTATCAGCATATAAAATTGTATCGAAATCAGGACTCATTGAACTTTTATTTGATGAAAAAACAGCAACTGTTGCAATTCGTGACACAAATTCCAAGGCAGTCTGGACAACCCTGCCCGCAAAGAACATAACAAAGGAAATTCAAAGTTCTGCACTTGAAATAACACTTTCAGACGGAAGCGATAAACTTTACACTCTCAACTCACAGGACAATGCTGTTGCCCACGGTAATTTTACCCACACAGCCTCCGTTGATGGTATTTCAGTAACTTACTCCATGGCACTTGACAAAGAAACAGGTGCAAAAGCCATATCCGAAGTTAAAAGCAATGAAATCCGTGCGGATATAACAGTTCTTTATACTCTTCGTGACGGTTCTTTCTATACAAATGTAAGCATGAATAATGTTTCCGTGCCCGAAGATGTTTCTCTTGAAAGCATTAAAATCCTTAATAATTTCGGGGCTTATGAAACAAGCAGTAAAGATGATTATCTTTTTGTTCCCGACGGTTGTGGTGCAATAATAAAAACAGGCGTTGAGGACAAGGATTTCTCTCCCCTCTCGCTTTTGGTTTACGGCAATCAGAAATGTCTGCTTGGTGCTTTTGGTATTAAGCGTGCGGACAGTGCTTTTCTCTGCATTATTGAGCGTGGAGATTCCATTGCGCAAATTAATGCTGACCGTAACAAAGATAACTCGTTAAACTATGTAAATGCAAGTTTTAATATCAATAACGAATACAAAAATGAAATTACACTTTGCTATCGTTTTCTTTCAGGAAAATCTGCTACATATTCAGGTATGGCTACTGCCTGCCGTGAAAACCTTATAAGAAACAATATACTTTCCACAAAAAATGTTGAAACTGCAGTTGAACATCTTCCGATGGTAGTTTCCTTACAGGGTGGATACAGAGATGAAAAAGGAAAATATGTTGAACTTACAGATTATAATCAGGCACTCTCTCTTATGATGCTTTTAAAAGCCAAAGGTGTTAATAATATTTATCTTCGATACAACGGTCTTTACGATAATGCAAATAACGGAAATACCGATGATTTTGAAGATTTCAGAAAAGCGCTCGGTACTAAAAAAGAGTTTAACGACTTATATACATACTTAAACAGCCAGAAGTTTGCTCTTTTTATTGACACAGATATTTTAACTTACAAATACAGCATAAACGGCGCCCGTGGAAATGACGGAAAAACACTCAAAGAGGAAGCTTCCGCTGTTTTCCCCGGCACAACCGTCAAACAGGGATATTTAAAAATCAGTAAACTTGAAAATAAAATTGAAAATATTCTTGGTGCATCGGAAAAGGTAACCTTTGACGGATACGCCCTTAACGACATTGGAGCTTATCTCTATCCCGACTACTCGTACAACACATATACAAGAACTCTTGCTAAATCTGAGATTTCTACACAAATCCCTGTTCTTGCCACATCTAAAATGCTTATGATTGACACGGGTAATTTCTATTCCGTTAAAAATGCGGATGTAATATCAAATATACCAATTTCACCTGTGGCATATGAAGAAAACAATGCCTATGAAGGTATTCCTTTTGTGCAGATGCTTATTCACGGTATTTATGAATACAGCACAGTAGGACTTAATACGGCTGACGACACAAAAGTTGCATTTCTCAATGCCGTAGAATATGGTTGCTTACCAAGTGCTGAATGGTTCTGCACTCTTTATGAAAAAAAATATGATGATATATATTATTATGACAGCAATATAAATGATCTGGTTTCATATTACACAAAGGCTGACACAGCACTTTCACAATTACGTGATGCAAGAATGACTGCACACTATTTTGTGCAAAACGGTGTTTACTGTACTGAATATGATAACAGCATAAAAGTTTATGTGAATTACACAGATGAAAGTGTTACTGTAAACGGCGTTATAGTTAATGCTATGGATTGCATAACTATTTCATAATGTAAAAAAAGGCAAAAAAATCAGCGAGGTGGATTCACCTCGCTTTTTCTTTTATCCTAACCACGGGAAAATGTCGTTAAAATCAATTCCCGGAGATGAGTTGTCAATTAAATCGTCAGGAAACAGATCAAATCCGTCATCGGGTGCTTCACCCCATACCTGAAGATAAATTTCACTACCTTTAATCTGACTTGTTCCCTCAGCGGGAGTAACATCTGCTACCGTGTTTGACTCCTTACTGCCATCATTTGTTTTCTCGATTATCTTAACTACAAATCCTGCTTCTTCAAGCTGTGTTTTAGCTTCGTCAACATTCATGTCCTTAACAGGCGGAATAACAATATATTCAGGACCTTTACTTACAACAAAAGTAATTTCAGTTCCTTTTTTCACCTTTTCACCGGGATTAATGCTTTGAGAAATTATATACCCTTTTTCAACTTCAACACTGTAATCAGTAACAGATTTAATTGTAAATCTTTCATTCTGAACCGGATTCTGTGCAATCAAATCATATGAACTGTTCACAAAATTGGGGACCTCAACCATTTCAACCTTATCATCGGTATTTTCAACAGGATTATCCTTTGGCATATTTGAAACTCTGTCATATATGAACCATCCTGCAAATATGAGCAAACCGACACCTAAAATAATCAGGAATGTTTTAAGTATAGTTGCCCCCGGAGAATCCTCATCATCAACAACCAATATCGGTACTTCTTTTTTATCATCCTTAGGCATATTTACACCTGAATAAGAAGCAACAACATTTGAAGGTGTTGCGGAAAGTTCTTCACGAAGAGTTTCAATGTCTCTTGTTCTTTCTCCCGGGTCAACCTGCAGACCATTCATTAAAGCATTTATTACATAAACCGGAATTATCTCTGCATACCTTGCCGGAATGATAAGTTTATCATTTGATGAACGGGAAACCGCATCCTGCGGGACACTGCCAACCAATGACCTGTAAACAACGGCACAGAAAGAATAGACATCCGACCAACTGCCGTTTTCGAAATTATATCCGTACTGCTCAATAGGAGTATAACCATCAAATAATTCAGGAACAAGTTGTGTGCCTTCAAATCTTATCTCGGAAATTGAGAATCCGGAAAGTCTTAATTTACCATCACGGCCAATCAACAATGTATCGGGACTTATTCCGTTGTGTATAATTCCCATTCTGTGAAGGTTTGAAAGAAGAGAAAGTACCGGCATAAACAACTGCTTTGCTTTTTCCCAATTAAGATAACCTGTTCTGCTTCTTAACAAAAATTCTCTTAATGAAAGACTTTCGATATGTTCAGTAATAGCATATGCAGTATTATTTTCCTCGACAATATCAATTACAGGAATAAGTGCGGAGAAACCTCTTATTCTTGCAAGGTTACGCCACAAATCAAGAAACTCCTTCAACAATCTGTAATACAAATCTCCGCCCTGTGCACGAAGGGTAACAACAGTTTCACCCGAATGTCTTTCAACCAATCCTTCAGGAAGAAACTCCCTTATAATTACCGCTGAATGTCTGTCCGTATCATATGCCATATATGACACGCCTTCACTATTTGAAGAAATAACTTTACCTACAATATATTTACCGCCGATAGGTGTTTTAAGTGGTAAATAGGGCGAAATCTGCGGAGAGTCAACATAACAACCACAGTTGGGACACTGTTTTTCACCGTATAATTCACTCATACAGTTCATACAA
>JAZNIQ010000142.1:0-3148 GCA_045577555.1 Candidatus Fimenecus sp. | reverse complement strand
GCAAAGTTTTCAAGACCTTCTTTAAGAAATCGCTCTCTTACACGACTTCTGTGACCTATGTGAGGATTATCTTTTTTCTTTTTACTCGGTTTTGGTGCGTCTTTTAATGCAACACTTTCAAAATCATATTTAACCCTGTTTTTCTTCTCATACATATCAGGAATTCTTCTTGGCATCCTATTTAAACACCCTTTTAACTGATTTTCTCCATTTATAAATATAAATTGAAACTAAACGAGTCAATAAAATATCATACATAAAAAATAATATATTGCCAATAAACAATAATAAAGGCAATGCGAATTTACCTAATGTTTCAATATCTTCAAAGGAAATCATAAAAATTTCTGAAACAATAAAATACGCCACAATCATTGCAACATTAAAAATAAGATACTTTATTATCCAACAAACAAATCCTTTAAGATGCTTTTCAAGAAAACTCTTGATAATTGGATAATAGCCAAAAAATGCAACATACATTACAGCTGCTTCCTTATTTCCTAAAAGCAACATAGAAATTATTGAAACTGCAACATATTCAAGAAAAGCAAAACCTTTGCCGAATTCTATAACAATAGCCATTAAAAAAGCACCTGTTAACATTGGAATTGCATATACAAGACTCGTTGTTACACCTGCAACAATCATAAGTATTAATGACAACGCAGCTGTAACCCCACCTAAAGCCACTTTAAATGATAATTCTTTTCTTTTATTCATATCAACAACACGGAATCAAATCCCCACCGCAACACTCGCAACAACAATCTGCGCAAATAAGTCCTGAACAAATATTACAAACATCATTATTGTCTGTATTTTTTGTTGTTCTATACCCGCCATGAGCATTGTTATTAAGAGAATTGAAAGCAGTCGAATATTCACGATTTGCTGGGTCCATTGAACAAGCAGCCTGATAACACTGATAGGCTTCATTCAACCAACCCCTACGCTGATGAATAACACCTTTTAAATAATGCCATTCTGCATTACGCATCTGCACAGGCACGCCATTAAGTATTGTTTCTGCATCATCTATTCTGCCATTATTAATTTGCTGACGAACATCAGAAAACTGTGAATAATTACCACTATAATCATTAGTTTGTTGATTATTAGTTGTATTACTGCTTGCATAAGAAGTTGTACCACGCAACTCGTTGAGAATGTAATCGTACGCATAATTCAGTTCATTCATTTTTTGAGTTTTTTCAGCATCAGAATAATCCGCATTGGTAATTTCACCTGCTATTCTTCTATATGCATCCATAATATCTTTTTCAGTAGCATTTCTGCCGACCCCAAGAAATTCATACGGATTATTCATTTTTGTCACCTCTGTATTTTTCTATTATTTTTTCAAGTTGATAATTTAATCCGTCAAAAATAACATTTTCAATTGTTGATGTAAAATTATAAAACTTTTGGTTTTTAAAAATATCTGTCAATGCTCCAACAGAAAGATTGACAGTCTGAATAGCATCTTTTACAATGTCTTTGGAATCTTTAAAAGGATTGAAGCAATTCGCCTTAATATCATCTTGATAATCATCAAAAGCATCCAGGAAATACACCACTCTGCCAAGTTGATAACCAAACTGAGATGCTGACTCTTTATCATCACATTCACCATATGCAAATAATTGAGATAAAATCTTTGCCGTGGGATGTGCAGATTTATCAAGTGAAATATTGTTTTCTCTCTCCATATTAAATTGTTCTGTCATACCATCTTGAACAATTTTAAAAACTTCAGGATGTTTTTTCTTTGCTTTGTTTTTAATTAAAACAAAGTAAGGATATATGAGATACAATAATATTTTTTTGAAAAAAGAAGAATCATGAAGATTATCTATTAATTTAAAATATGCAAGAATTACTGTAATGGCACTTGCTAATTTATAAATATCACCATCACAAGTAATTTTCATACATTTTTTACAAGGATTAAATGAACAACAAGAATTCTCAACATTGATATTATTTTTTGACAAACCCATTTTATACATTACATAAAATGTACCGTCATAGCTTAATAAAAAGCGAGAAAGAAAGCCGTATTCCTTGCCCATTTCTTTGCAAAGAGTGCAATAAACACCCTTGTATGCCTCATACTCTTTAATTTTTAGTTCAGGTTTATATACAGTTACATATCCGAACATAAATTATCTGTTAATCCCCTTTAAGACTGTTCTTGCAACATAAGGTTTATTCATTGTATAAATATGAATTCCGTTAACACCATTATACAACAAATCATTAATCTGTTTGATTGCAAAATTGAGACCTGCTTTTTCTAAATCTTCAGGATTATCTTTATATTTCTCAAGAAAATCATTAACCTCTTTAGGAAGTTTTGTTCCGGAAAGACAAGTAATTCTGTCAATCTGTTTTATATTTGTTATTGGCATAATTCCGGCAAATACAGGTATGTAAACACCTCTTTTACGAACCTTTTCTAAAAATGAATAGAAAGTATCATTATCATAGAACAGTTGTGTAATAAGAAAATCAACACCACAATCTACTTTATTTTTCAGATTATCAATATCATTTTCCAGGTTGTCACACTCGGGATGACACTCGGGATAGCAAGCACCACCGATGTCAAAATAGCCATACTCCTTAATGTATTTAACAAGTTCATAAGCATATTGATAGTATTCTCCGTCAGTTTTTTGGCATCCTTCAGGAATATCGCCACGCATAGCAAGAATATTATCAATATGATTTTCTTTAAGTACATCGAGAATTTCTTTGATTTGATTTTTAGGAGTTGATGCACATGTAAGATGTGCAAGAGCGGTTGTATCAAGTCGATTTTTTATAAGTGATGCAATTTTAGTTGTATATTGACTTGTTCCACCGCCCGCACCATATGTCACACTCATAAAATCAGGGTTATAAGCGGCTAATTCTCTTACGGACCACTCAATACTCTCAAAGGCTGAGTCCGTTTTTGGCGGAAAAACCTCAAAGGAAATAAGTTGGTCTTTAACCATAAGTTTTTCTGTGATTTTCATAAACATTCACCGAAAATATAATATCACAATCATATTTTTTTAGCAATAGAATGGTTGTTTATTTACATATTATTTACAAAAATAGCCGATGAAAATAAATTTCATCGGCTTTGACATAATAA
>JAZNIQ010000141.1:0-2377 GCA_045577555.1 Candidatus Fimenecus sp. | reverse complement strand
ACATGGCTACGATCCGACTTTCCCACCTTGTCTGCGAAATCACAAGCCTCCTCAACACCGTTTACAACAAGTGCAGGAACTGTGGGCTCATCCATTTCAGAAAGAGCAGTTGTAAATGAGTGTCTGTTTTTAACATTACGGATAACATCCTGATTTATGCCTATAAGAACAGTATTTGTTTCTTCAAGATAACCATTCTGACTGAGTTCAAGGCTTAATTCAAGACTTTCGTCACCACCTGCAGTTGAAAGAAGTGCATCAGGTTTTTCTTTTTCAAGAATTCTTTTAACACTTTCAATATTGAGCGGTTCGATATACACCTTATCAGCAAATGTTTTGTCAGTTGCAAGAGCAGATGGAGTAGAATTTGCAAAAACTACTGTTATACCCTCTTCTTTCAATGCACGGCAAACCTGCAATGCTGAATAGTCGAATTCAAGGGATTGACCAATTTTAATAGGTCCTGCACCGAGAACGAGAATTTTATTATATTTACTCATTGTTTTCACCGTCCATCATTTTAAAGAAATCACGAATAATAAAACCTGTACTGCTGTCCGCATCTCCTTTAGGAGTAAACTGAACTGAAAGACCTTTGAATTTATTATATTCAATACCCTCAACAGTACCATCATTTACGTTTTTCATAATAATATCAGCAACAGATGAATCAACGGAATCAGCCTCTACAGAATAGCCGTGATTCTGGTCTGTAATCATAACTTTTTTTGTTCCTGAAATAATTACAGGCTGATTTGAACCTCTGTGTCCTTTTTCCATTTTGATAATTTTAAAACCTGATGCCAAAGCAAGCATCTGATGACCAAGTCCTATTGCAAAAACAGGAACGTCAAGTTTTATAATCTCTTTTATATTATCAATGAGGATAGGTTCATCATCAGGGTCTGCGGGGCCATCGCAAAGAACAATGCCATCAGGACAATACTTCATAATTTCTTCTGCAGTTGTGAATGCAGGAACAAAAGTTACATCGCACCCGTTAAGTAAAAATGCATTAAGCTGTTTTCTTGGAGAACCATAATCCACAGCAACAACATTATATTTAACATTTTCGCCCTTCATTTCAACAGGTTCTTTGATTGAAATTTCACGGACAGCACCTGAAATTGTATAATCCTTGATTTTTGCAAGCAATTCATCAAGATTATCCAACGAATCGGTTATCGCACCTTTAACATAGCCTTTATCACGCAAATACCTTGTTAAACGGCGAGTATCAATACCACAGATACCAACAATTTCCCTACTCTTTAAATAATCATCAAGACTTATCTCACCATCATTAAATACAACATCACACCACTCACGGACAATATATCCGTTTGACATAATCTGACTGCCGTTATTTTCTGGAATAACACCACGATTTGCTGCGAGAGGATATGTCTGTGCAACAATCTGTCCGTAATATGTCGGGTCGGAGAGTATATCCGTATAAGCAGAAGTACAGGTGTTAAAAACAAC
The DNA here is from genome assembly GCA_045577555.1 of Candidatus Fimenecus sp. Classification (GTDB taxonomy): domain Bacteria; phylum Bacillota; class Clostridia; order Oscillospirales; family Acutalibacteraceae; genus Fimenecus. The sequence goes on along the minus strand of JAZNIQ010000141.1, from coordinate 892 downwards.
CTCACCTATTGTTACTCCAATTTTCCCCATTGAATATCCTTCAAAAACTGTACCATCCTGAAGAACAAGATATGATTTTTTTCTTTCTCTCATAAATAATCACCTTTAATTATAAAACCATAAAAGCCCATCAACAAGATGGGCATATTATTTAGAATGTCATTGATGGAATTTCAGGCACAACTACCGGAATCTGAGTTGGAATTTCAGGTAATGTAGGAATAGGGGGATTATTCTGTGTAGTTGATTCACCCGGAGGTGTTACTACTGGCTTATCATTTGATGAACCAGTTGTTGACTCCTCTTCATCCTTCTTCCCACCTGTACAATCCTTACATGTCGCAGGAATATTTGATGTTTTATACCAACCATATGCAGTACCGGAACAACCGTCACCTGCAATAAGTCCTGAAGATGTGCAGTAAGCACGTTTAACAACTTCATCTGTATATTTTTCAAATGCTTTTTCAGGAAGTCCTTTATGAACTCTATTCATAACATTTTCAAAAACCTGACCTGCCGGGCTACCGGTTGCTTTAATTTCCTTATTATAATCATAGCCGAACCACACAGCAGCAATATAATAGGATGTACCTGCAACGCACCAACGGTCCTTATTACTTGTTGTAGTACCTGTTTTACCAAATGTTCTGTGTCCGTTAACGGCATATCCGCGTGCAGTACCACCTGAACCATAGAAAACAGTCTGAAGCATCTGATTCATAACATAAGAGGTTTCAGGGGAAATAATCTGTTCGTACTCGTCACCTTTATTTTGTAATATTATTTCACCTTTGTTGTCTTTTACTTCATAATAACAATATGGCTCATAATATTTACCGCCGTTACCAAAAGAAGCAAATGCTGCAGCCATCTGAAGTGTTGTAACACC
>JAZNIQ010000140.1:0-10761 GCA_045577555.1 Candidatus Fimenecus sp. | reverse complement strand
AATGTCAAACTTAAAAACTATGTTTTGAACATTAACAAGAGGAGATAAATTTATGGCTAAAAAACATAAAAATGCTGGCAATGCAAATGTTCCTGATTACAAAACTCTCAAAGAGATTATTGTTACAGGATACAAAAAAGGGCAAGACAAAAGACAGTTTGTCTTTCTTGATAAAAACAAAAATGAATGTGAAAGATCATTTAACCAGACGTGGAGTGAAATTGCAGCACTCGGTACATTTTTCTTCACAAAAGGTCTAGATGGTAAAAAGAAAATTGCCATTATTGGTGAAAACTGTTTTGAATGGATGATTACATATTATGCAACTATCTGTGGTTGCAACATAACAGTTCCTATGGATGCAAAACTTCCATATGCAGACCTTGCTGACCAGCTTATTCGCTGTGATTGCGATGCATTGGTTTATACTTCTAAATTTAACAAAGCAGTTGAAGAATTTAAAACTAATCCTGATATGCCTGCAATGCAATATTACTGCATTGATAATTACAATGATTTTCTTGCAGAAGGACAGGCTGCATTGGACGCAGGTAATAAAGCTTTTCTTGATGCAGAAGTTAAACCGGATGACTTGGCTTGTATCGCTTATACATCAGGTACAACAGCTAAAAGTAAGGGTGTTATGTTAACACATTACAATATCGCAAGTAACTGTTCTGCATCATGCCGTGCACTTAATGGCAGACATGCAATTGGATTCTTACCATTAAACCACACATATGCATGGGTTAGTGGTCTTTTCTCATCATATATTCTTACAGAGTGGGGATATCTATGTGATGGTATCAAGAATATTCAAGGTGATATGAAAAAATATCAACCTTATAACATTTGTGGTGTTCCGCTTGTTGTTAATACAATTTACAATCGCATCTGGAAAACTGCAAGAAAAACAGGAAGAGAAGAAATTCTTAAAAAAGGTCTTAAAATCAGTAATACACTCTTAAAACTCGGCATTGACAAAAGACAAAAAATCTTTAAAACAATCATTGATAATCTTGGCGGTAATCTTAATATGATTGTTTGTGGTGCAGCCAATCTTGACCCAAAAGTTGAAAAAGGTATGCACGAATTTGGCATTGACATTTACAACGGTTACGGACTTACTGAATGTTCCCCTGCTGTTACATGTAACAAGCCAGGAAAATTCAAATTCGGAAGTGTTGGTACTCCCCTCGATTGTTGCGAGATTAAGATTGTTAATCCTGATGAGGAAGGCGTTGGCGAAATCTATGTAAAAGGTACCAATGTTATGCAGGGTTACTATAACGACCCTGAAGCAACAGCTGCTACATTTGATGGCGAATGGTTAATCACCGGAGACCACGGCAGAATCGATGAAGATGGATTCTTATTTATGGTTGGTAGAAAGAAGAATCTTATTTGCCTTGCAAACGGAAAAAATGTTTCTCCAGAAGAAATTGAGGACAAACTTTCAAGAATAGAATATGTTGAAGAAGTTCTTGTTTATCAGGAAGATGAAAAGATTGTAGCTGAATTTTTCCTTAATGAAAAGGAATTTCCTGATGCTCGTGACAGAATTGATGCTGATGTTGAAGCATATAACCGTAGCAATCCAATTTTCAAGAATGTTGCAAGAATCAAGATTCGTGATACTGAATTTCCAAAAACTACTACATTGAAGATAGCAAGAAACAGAACATAATTTTATTATTTTGCCCACACTTATTTTAGTGTGGGCACTTTATATTTAATAATTTTATGTATAAAGTATAAATTATACTTGATTTAATCACTAAAATTTAATATTATATAATAGATTATTATACTCTTGGAGGTTGTACAGATGAAAGAGGAATCAAGAAAATATGTTCAGGAAGCATGGGATATTGTTAAATACGCTTCCGAAAAAATCGGCTCTCGTCTTCCCGGGTCTAAAGGTGAAAGAGAATATGCTGATTATATGGGTGAAAAACTTCGTGAAATAGGTATTGAACCTAAAAAAGAAGAGTTTGGTGTTTCACCAAGAGCATGCATTGGTGGTCTCCCCTACGCAGGTTGGTATGGACTTATAACAAGTGGTCTTATTTATTTTGCTCTTCATAACTACTATCTTTGGTTTGGAATGGCTCTTGCCGGAATTTGTATGGTATTCTGGCTTATCTTTGGCTGCTTTCTTTACAAACCCTGGTTTGATATGTTTTTCAAACAAAAAATTTCTCAGAATGTTTATGGCGAATTAGTACCTGAAGATGGTAACTATGATTACACAATTATTCTTTCAGGACATACTGATACTTGTTGGACATGGAGACACTCTGAAAATGCATCAAGACATAAAGATAAGCCTATTTACGGCTTAATTACTACATATGGTAAAGTAGGATTTGGTGCTGTTTGTGTATTTTTCCTTGTTGGGCTTTCAGTTGCAATGGCAACAATTCAAACAGGTCTTTACGCAAATGCTCCGTGGGCATATATTGCTGCTTCATCAGAATCACTTAGCAGATTGATAACTGTTCTTCATTTCTTGCCTGTGGTAACTGCAATCGGTAGTTGTTTTGTTATAATGTGGAATGACCCTGATGAAGAAACTGCATCAAGAGGTGCTATGGACAATGCAACAGGTTGTGCTCTCAGTTATGCTGTAATTAAATATTTCAAGGAAAATCCTGATAAGATGCCTAAAAACTGCCGTATTGTTGATTGTAACTGTGGTTCTGAGGAAGCAGGTCTTCGTGGTTCAATGGCATTTGTTAATGAACATAAAAACGATGATTTAACAAAAAATGCTTGGAATATCAATATCGACTCTATTGCTGATAAAGAATATTTTGAAGTTGTTATTCAGGATGACTGGCAGATGTGCCGTTTTGACACTGATCTTGAAAAAATGTTTAAAGATACATTTAATGAGATGGGTATTGAAAGCAAAACAAATGGTTGTATTCATAATCCGGTTGGTGGATGTGACAGTACTCCAATGACAAAAGCTGGAATAAAATCAGTTACTTTTGCTGCGCAAAATCCAATGCTTACATATTACTATCATACATGGCATGATATGGCAGACCGTTTTGAAATGGAACCTACTGTTGGCGTTGGCTTTGATGTTGTACTTAGCGTTATTGATAAAATTGCCACATTCCAGGAAACAAACGGATTTAACGGTCCGCAGAAAAAGTAATCAGCATATTCAGGTTAAGGGTATGATTTTCATACCCTTTTCTTATTTTTTTATAAAATATTAAGAAAATAATTGACTTATACATCATTTTGGTGTATATTTACTTTATCTATTTAAAGAGATATATGTATAACTATAATATTTGGTTATACAGACAAATTAAGGAGGAATTTTTATGAAAAATCTCAAAAAGATTTTCGCTGTACTCATGGCATTAACACTTGTTGTTACTTGCTTTGCAGCTTGTGGCGGAAATGACAAACCAGATGATGGTGAAAATGTACTTAAAATCGGTGTTACAGGACCTCTTACAGGTGACTATGCACAGTACGGCAAAGCAGTTGAATATGGTGCTAAACTTGCTGCTGAAGAAATCAATGCTGCTGGTGGTATCAATGGCATAAAGATTGAAATTCTTGTTGAAGATGACGTTGCTACTCCAGAAGGTGCACAAAATGGTTACAACGCACTTATCGACGATGGTATGAAACTTTCACTCGGTAGTGTTACATCAGGTGCATGTGCTGCATTCCTTGGTGAAGCTAAAAATGACAATATGTTTATGCTTACAGCATCTGCAACAGCAGTTGAAGCTATTGATGGCGATAATGCTTTCCGTGTTTGCTTCTCAGACCCTGCACAGGGTACAGTATCTGCTGATTATATCGCAGATAATAAACTAGCTACAAAAGTAGCTATTATTTATGATTCATCAGATGCATACTCAACAGGTATCTATGAAAAATTCGATGTTCAGGCAAAAACTAAAGGACTTGAAGTTGTTGCAACAGAATCTTTCACAAAAAATACAAAAACAGACTTCTCAGCTCAGATTCAGTCTGTTAAATCATCAGGCGCTGAACTTCTTTTCCTTCCTATCTATTATAGTGAAGCATCACTTATCCTTTCTCAGGCTAAAACTGCAGGTCTTGATGTAATCTTCTTCGGTTGCGACGGTCTTGATGGTATTCTTGGTATGGATAACTTTGACAAATCACTTGCTGAAGGCGTAATGCTTCTTACTCCTTTCACACCAACAGCAAAAGATGAACGCACACAGAATTTTGTTAAGAACTTTACAGCAAAATATGACAAAACTTACCTTAACCAATTTGGTGCTGATGCTTATGATGCAATATACATCATTAAAGCTGCTATTGAAAAAGCTGGTGTAACTGCTGATATGGATGCTTCAGCTATCTGTGATGCTCTTAAAGATGCTATGACACAGATTACATTCACAGGTGTAACAGGTACAGACATTACTTGGGGTGCTGATGGTGAACCAGTTAAGAAGCCAATTGCAGTTAAGATTGTTAATGGCGAATATGTTGTAATGTAATTACATTTTTAATTTACCGTTATTTAAAGTATGCCGTGTGTTTTACACGCGGCATACTTTTAAGCATTTTATATGTTTTTTGAAAAGCTTTTATTATTTATAAAAGTTTCTCAAAAAACATATTTGGAGGACATAATATGGAATTTTTATCAACAGTTATATCCGGCATCAGTCTTGGTAGTATTTATGCTTTAATTGCGCTTGGTTATACGATGGTGTATGGCATTGCCAAAATGCTTAACTTCGCGCATGGTGACGTTATTATGGTTGGTGCTTTTATGATGTTTACTGCACTTACTAAAACAAGTTTACCACCTATTGCATGTATTTTAATTGGTACAGTTATATGTACAATTTTAGGTATGCTTATTGAAAAAATTGCTTATAAGCCTTTAAGAAATGCTACATCTTTATCGGTACTTATTACTGCAATTGGTGTAAGTTATTTCTTACAAAACTCTGCACAGTTAATTTTTGGAGCAGGAACAAAGCAGTTTACTCCCCTTTTCGGTAGTAGAAGCATTTCTCTTTTTGACGGTCAAGTTGTAATTTCTCACAATACAATTGTTACAATTATAATTTCAGTTATTCTTATGATTGTGCTTACATTATTTATAAACAAAACAAAAACCGGTCGTGCAATGCTTGCTGTTTCTGAAGATAAGGGTGCAGCACAACTTATGGGTATCAATGTAAACAAAACAATTTCTATTACTTTTGCTATTGGTTCTGCACTTGCTGCAATTGCAGGCGCACTTCTTTGTTCATCATATCCTATTCTTTCACCAACAACAGGTGCCATGCCAGGTATTAAAGCTTTCACAGCTGCTGTTTTTGGCGGTATAGGTTCTATTCCTGGTGCAATGATTGGCGGTATTCTTCTTGGACTTATTGAAAACCTTAGTAAAGTTTACATATCTACTCAACTTTCTGATGCTATTGTTTTCGGTATTCTTATTATAATTCTTCTTGTTAAACCAACAGGTATTCTCGGTAAGAAGATTAGTGAGAAAGTGTGAGGTGAAAGAAATGGCTTTATTGAAATCCAACAAAAAAATTGTTTCAAACTCAAAAAACAATTTGATAACATACGCTATTCTTATTGTATTCTTTGCAGTCGCATTAATCTGGTCACAAACTGGTGAAATGCCAAGAAAGATTCAGAACTTACTTGTTCCTCTTTGTATTTATTCTATTCTTGCAGTTTCACTCAATCTTGTTGTTGGCGTGCTTGGAGACTTATCATTAGGCCATGCGGGATTTATGTGTATTGGTGCGTACACTGGTGCAGTTTTTACAAATATTTTTGAAACTGTAGTTCCTAATGACTGGATTCGTTTCGGTATTGCTCTTTTAATTGGCGGTGCATTTGCTGCTGTTTTTGGATTTATTATCTGTATTCCTGTATTAAGACTTAAAGGTGACTATCTAGCCATTGTTACACTTGCTTTTGGTGAAATAATTAAAAATATTCTTAACATTGTATATCTTGGTATTGATTCTGAAGGAATTAAAGCTTCAATTGATGGAACAGCATACAACGAGATGTTGCTTACTGATGGTCAAACAATAATTAAAGGTGCTATGGGTATTACAGGCACTTCTCGTGATGCAAACTTTGTAATAGCTTTTGTGCTTTTATTTGTAACTGTTATGGCATCACTTAATCTTATCAATTCAAGAACTGGTCGTGCAGTTATGGCAATTCGTGATAACAGTATTGCTGCTCAGACAATTGGTATTAATATTTCAAAATACAAACTTACCGTATTTACAATTGCTTCATTCTTTGCAGGTATTGCTGGTGTTCTTTTCTCCCACAACATGAACTCTTTCTCTGCAAGCGGCTTTGACTACAACACATCAATTCTTATTCTTGTTTACGTTGTTCTTGGTGGTATTGGTAGCATAAGAGGTTCTATAATTGCTGCAATTCTCCTTTATGCACTTCCTGAACTTCTTCGTGAAGTTGGTGAATACAGAATGCTTATTTATGCTATTCTTCTTATTTCAATGATGATTATTAATAATAGTGATAAATTAGACAATATCAAAGGTTTAAGTTTTTTTAAAGGGAAGAAAAAAGCTAATGTTGGAGGTGGAAAATAATGGCATTACTTGAAGTTAAAGGACTTGGTATTGTTTTCGGCGGTCTTCATGCTGTTGAAAATTTCAGCCTCTCACTTGAAAAAGGTAGCTTATATGGTCTTATTGGTCCTAACGGTGCGGGTAAAACAACTGTTTTCAATCTGCTCACTGGTGTTTATAAACCGACAACAGGAAATTTCTTTCTTGATGGCGTTAAACTTAATGGTAAATCCCCTGTCGAAATAAGCAAAGCAGGTATTGCTCGTACTTTCCAAAATATAAGACTTTTCAAAAATCTTACTGTGCTTGATAATGTAAAACTCGGACTTCATAATCAAATTAAATATTCAACAATGGAGGGAATTTTCAGACTTCCACGTTTCTTTTCATCCGAAAAGAAAATGGATAAGAAAGCTATGGAACTTCTCGAAGTTTTTGGTCTTGAAAATGAGGCAAATACACTTGCTGATAATCTTCCTTACGGTAAACAAAGAAAGCTTGAAATTGCCCGTGCATTGGCTACTAATCCAAAACTTTTACTCCTTGACGAGCCTGCTGCTGGTATGAATCCAAGCGAAACACAAGAACTTATGGATACAATTCGCTTTGTTCGTGATAATTTTGATATGACAATTTTACTTATTGAACACGATATGAAACTTGTCAGCGGAATATGTGAAGAGGTAACTGTCCTTAACTTCGGACAGGAACTTACAAAGGGTAAAACAAGTGATGTTCTTAATGACCCAGAGGTTATTAAAGCATACTTAGGTGATTAAGGAGGAAAGAAAAATGGCACCACTTTTAAAAGTCGATAATATTGAGGTATATTATGGCATGATTAAAGCTTTAAAAGGAGTTTCTTTTGAAGTTAATAAAGGTGAAATCGTTGCTCTTATCGGTGCTAATGGTGCAGGTAAAACAACTATTCTCCACACCGTTACAGGTCTTTTAAAACCTAAAACAGGTAATATCATTTATAATGGAAATGATATTACTAAGGTTCCTGCTCACAAAATTGTTACAATGGGTATGGCTCATGTTCCTGAAGGAAGAAGAATTTTTTCTCAACTTTCTGTTCTTGATAACATTAAACTTGGTGCTTATACCAGAAAAGATAAAGAAGAAATAGAACAAACATTAAAATATGTTTATGAAAGATTTCCTCGTCTTGAAGAAAGAAAAAATCAGATTGCAGGTACTCTTTCCGGTGGTGAGCAACAGATGCTTGCTATGGGACGCGCTTTAATGTCCAAACCTGACTTCATCTTAATGGATGAACCTTCAATGGGTCTTTCTCCCCTTCTTGTTTCTGAAATTTTTGATATAATTAAAGCAATTAATGAAAACGGAACAACTGTTCTTCTTGTTGAACAAAATGCTAAAAAAGCACTTTCTATTGCAGATAGAGCTTATGTTCTTGAAACAGGCACTATAGCACTTTCTGGTGATGCTAAAGACCTTATGAACGATGAATCTGTTAAGAAAGCTTATCTTAGTGAATAATTTCTGAAAGGCGGAAAAATTATGGATAAAAAAATTGTTATCACAATTGCCCGTGATTACGGTAGTGGCGGTAAAACTGTAGGACAAATGCTGGCAAAAGAACTTAATATTCCATTTTATGACCGTGAAATTCTCTATATGGCATCAGATGACAGTGGTATTAACCTTGGTCTTTTCCAGAAAAATGATGAAGAGATTAACAAAGGTTTTTTTGATCCTTCAACAAACAGATACAACGGTAGTTTAATTCCTCCTGAAGATAGTAAATTTACATCGAAAGAAAATCTTTTTAATTATCAGGCTAAAATAATTAAATCACTTGCTGAAAAAGAATCCTGCATTATTGTAGGCAGGTGTGCTGACTTTGTATTAAAAGATTATGAAAATGTTATTAAAGTTTTTATTTGGGCACCACACGATGTATGTGTTAAAACCGTAATGGATATGTTTGGTATGAGTGAAAAAGATGCGGATAAGAAAATCCGTAAAATCAACAAACATCGAAGTGAACATTATCATTATTATACATGTCGTGAATGGGATAATGCACGAAATTATGACTTGTGTCTTAACAGTGCTGAATTAGGCTTTAAAGGTTGCACCGATGCAATCAAAGCATACATTGATGTTTTAGAAAATGTTACAAAATAATGAAATAAGGATTACCAATCAAGGTAATCCTTATTATTTATATATAAACTACTTTTTAATCATCCTTAATAGAAATATATTAATAAAAGAATAAAAAGGCCTTAAAATGGATTTATAAGTCAAATAATAACATTAAAAAATTTGTAATAAAAAATCACCTTATCCGATCGGATAAGGTGATTTTTCTATGTTGAATTAATTATGCCTTTTTCTTTGTTGCTAATTTTATAACAAAGAGTGTACCAATCATAAGTGCAATACCAATAGGAAGTGCAATTACCGATTGAACAAAACCAGCAATAACATATGTTACAAAAGATACCGCAGCAACTGTCATAGCATATGGTAACTGAGTTGATACGTGGTTAATGTGGTTACTTTGGCTACCCGCGCTTGCCATAATTGTTGTATCTGAAATTGGTGAACAATGGTCACCACAAACAGCACCTGCCATACAAGCAGAAATAGCAATAATAGAAATTGGACCGCTTTCATATGGGAATACACTGAGAACAAGAGGAATAAGAATACCAAATGTACCCCATGATGTACCTGTTGCGAATGAAAGACCAACTGCAATAAGGAAAATAACTGCAGGAAGGAAGTTAGCAAATGTGCCTGCTGTTGACTCTACAATGCCTGCAATAAATTCTTTTGCTCCGAGGCTGTCTGTCATTGCTTTAAGAGTCCATGCACAAGCAAGAATCATAATAGCAGGAACCATTGCCTTGAAACCTTCAGGAATTGAAGCCATACAATCCTTGAATGATACAACACGACGAATCATAAAATAAATAACTGAAAGAATAAGTGTGCAGAATGAACCATAAAGAAGACCAACTGATGCATCTGCACCTGAAAATGCTTCAATAACATTATGATATGAACCACTTGTTGCATCAAAGAATCCACCTGAATAAATCAAACCGATTACACAAGCAACAATAAGAAGAAAAACAGGAATAATAAGGTCAATTACCTTACCCTTTGGATTTGCATTACTATCATCTGCTGAATTTGCAAATGATTCTGCATCACTTGTGAAAAGGTCACCGTTAAGGGCATTTGCTTCATGAACACGCATCTTACCATAATCAAATTTCATAACTGTAATTGTAATCATCATTATTATAGTAAGAAGTGCATAGAAGTTATATGGAATTGCATTGAGGAATAACTGGAATCCACTTACCTCTTCTTCAGCAACAAAACCAGCAACAGCTGCTGCCCATGAGGAAACAGGAGCAATAATACAAATAGGTGCTGCAGTAGCATCAATAAGGTATGCAAGTTTTGCACGAGAAACTTTATGACTATCAGTAACGGGTCTCATAACTGAACCAACAGTAAGGCAGTTGAAATAGTCATCAATAAAAATCATACAACCAAAAAGAACTGTTGCAAGTTGAGCACCAACTCTTGATTTAATGTGTTTCTTTGCCCATCTGCCGAATGCAGCAGAACCGCCAGCCTTATTCATCATTGCAACCATTGAACCAAGAACAATAAGGAAAATTATAATACCCATATTGTATGAATCAGCAACATTAGCAACAAATCCATCACTGAAAACATGAGTAATTGTGCCTTCAAAATTACCTTCTGCATAAAGTAATCCACCGACAACAATACCAACAAAGAGTGAAGAATAAACTTCTTTAGTAATAAGTGCCAATGCAATAGCAATTACTGGAGGAAGTAATGACCAAAGACTTGAGTAAAATCTTGTGGGTGCTTCTACCTCACCTGAACCTCCACAATCAGAACAAACATTTGTAACATTTTTGCAATCAGAACAAATAATATTTGCGCCCTCACAACTGTCACAAACTGATGCAACTCCAGAACCTTCACATGAAGAACATTCAATCATGGCAACTGCTTTTGCTTCTCCGTCACTTGCAGAAGCAAAGAAAACAGAGCACATTACCATAATAATGGAAATTGCTAAGACAAGTATTGTTTTTGAACTATACTTTCTTTTCATTTTTACATCTCCTTTTTA
>JAZNIQ010000139.1:0-13859 GCA_045577555.1 Candidatus Fimenecus sp. | reverse complement strand
CATCATACGATGGGTGTTTTTTTATTTCAATTTTGTATTTTAAGAGGCAAAATTACCAAAAAATAAACGACAATTTAGTCGTAATATGCTGATTTTTTTTATTGACACTAATATGTATTTAGATTATAATATGATAGATAGCGTGGGTTTGTATGCAATTTTGTAAGAATACAAATTTTTGCATAAAAATTCACAGGTAGAATTAGTTATTTTTGACAGTTAAAATACTTAGAATTGGTGTGTGTAATATGAACATTCAGTTTTCTCCTCCCGATATATCTGAACTTGAAGTTGAAGAAGTAACAGAGGCTTTGCGTTCAGGATGGATTACAACAGGACCTCGCACAAAAGAATTGGAAAGAAAAATTGCTGAATATCTTGGAGTAGAGCGTACAGTCTGCCTCAATTCACAAACTGCCTGTGCAGAAATGGCTTTGAGAGTCCTTGGCATTGGTGAGGGTGATGAGGTAATTACAACTGCTTATACATATACGGCCTCTGCATCTGTTGTCTGTCATGTTGGTGCAAAACTTGTGCTTGTTGATACACAAAAAGATAGTTTTCAGATGGATTATGATGCATTGGTAAATGCTATTACTGAAAAGACAAAAGCAATCATTCCTGTGGATTTGGGTGGTGTGCCTTGTGACTACGACAAGATTTTTGAGATTGTCGAAAGTAAGCGTTCATTATTCAATCCGTCAAATGAAATCCAGAAAATAATTGGCAGAGTAGCCGTTCTTGCTGATACCGCACATTCCTTTGGCGCAACAAAAAATGGTAAAAGGGTTGGCAGTATTGCTGATTTCTCTTCATTTTCATTCCATGCAGTTAAAAATTTTACAACTGCAGAGGGCGGGGTACTCAGCTGGAATAAAAATTTAGGTCTTGACAGTGAAGAAGTTTATCGTCAGGTTCAGTTCCTTTCATTGCACGGTCAGTCAAAGGATGCACTTGCCAAAACAAAAATCGGTGCATGGGAATATGACATTATTGGTACATGGTATAAATGCAATATGACCGACATTGCTGCAGCAATGGGACTTGCTCAGTTCAAGCGTTATCCCGAGATGCTCAGACGGAGAAAAGAAATCATTGAAAAGTTTGATGCTGCATTTGTTCCTGCAGGAGTTGAGGTGCTTCCCCATTATACTGACGAACATCAGAGTTCAGGTCACTTGTATATAACAAGAGTGCCAAGTATTTCCTTTGAACAAAGAAATGAGATAATTATAAAAATGGCTGAGGCAGGTATTTCCTGTAATGTTCATTACAAACCATTGCCGATGCATACAGCATATAAGAATCTGGGATTTGATATTAAAGATTATCCCAATGCTTATGAGCATTTTGCAAATGAAATAACTCTTCCGCTCCATACTCGTCTTACAGATGAGGAAGTTGAGTATATAATTCAGAATTATTTGAGAATTTTAAAGGACTATCAGTAATGAAAAAAGTACTTGTAATCGGCGCAGGTTTTTTACAGAGTTATGTTATAAAGCGTGCAAAAGAAATCGGGCTTTATGTCCTTGCAGTTGATGGGAATCCGAATGCTATGGGATTTCAGTTTGCTGATGAATTTGCAGCTGTGAATATTATTGATGAAAAAGCCTGTCTTGAATATGCAAAACAACATAATGTTGACGGTGTTCTTACTGCTGCAACAGATTATGGTGTCTTATCTGCTGCCTATGTGGCACAGGAGATGGGGCTTCCGGGAATCAAGTATTCTTCCGCACAGCGTATTAAAAATAAATATCAGGTTCGAAAGTGTTTGTATGATACAAAGGCGGACGATACAGGCTTAGCTTACGAAATTTCTTGTGAAGACGATATTGAAGGTGTAAAAGAATCAATTACATATCCTGTGATGGTTAAACCCTGTGATGGTTCCGGCAGCCGTGGTGCAACAAGAGTGGATAATGCAAACAATTTTCATTCTGCTTGTGTGATTGCTTTAAATGAATCACTTTCACATAAAGTTACTGTGGAACCATTTATTGTAGGTAGAGAATACGGTGTTGAATCCTTTGTTGAAAAAGGTAATATTCATATAATGGCTGTTATGCAAAAGGATATGACCGACCCGCCTTATTATGCTGAACTTGGCCATGCTATTCCGTCAGGACTTTCTTCTGAAATGGAAATGAAGGTTAGAAACTGTGTTGAAAAAGCAATATGTGCATTGGAAGTAAATCATGGTTCAGTCAATATGGATTTGCTTATTACTGAAAGCGGTAATGTGCATATTGTTGACGTGGGTGCTCGAATGGGTGGTAATCTTATAGGTTCGCATCTTGTGCCTATCGGTACAGGAATTGATTATATCGGAAATATGCTTAAAGCAGCTGTTGGTGATAAATGTGATTTTATACCGCAAAAACAAGGTGTTCCTGTTGCTTCCCGATTATTGGCATTGAATCCCGGTGTGGTCAATGAATTACCTGATTTTGACAGTATTTCAGCGGATGGTGTGATAATAGAACACCATTTAAGCGTTGGTGATACAATTACTCAATACAGAACAAATCTTGATGGTTGCGGTTATGTAGTTTGCACTGCTGATAATATGGCAAATGCAAAAGAAAAAGCCATTAAGGCTAAAAACAGAATTGATACTGAAATTGTAAGAAAGTAAGTTTATGTGATTTTTATGAAGAAAATACTTGTAGTCGGCGGTGGTGCTTATCAGGTGCCACTAATCAAAAGAATAATTGAATCAGGTTATGAAGCGTATTGTGTTGACGGTAACCCCAATGCTATGGGATTTGAGTGTGCAACAGGATATAAGCATATTAATGTACTTGATGAAGATGCATGTCTTGAATATGCTAAGAATTTGGGTATTGATGCTGTTATGACTTATGGTGCAACACTCACGCTTCCCACAGTTGCATATATAGGCGAAAAATTAGGACTTTCTGCATTACCTGTTGATACTGCCGAACTTTCAAAAAGCAAGTATAAAATCAAAAAGCGACTTTCTGATTACGGATGCAATATCAAAGGTGATTTCTTTGAAATGTATTCGGTAGAGGATGCAAAAAATCACGAGTTTAATCTTCCTTGCGTAATAAAGCCCAGCGACGGCTCAGGTAGTAAGGGCGTTTCACTTGTATATAACGAGAGCGAAATTGAAAATGCTGTTCAATACGCATTTGACGGTGCAAGATATGGCGAGTTTTATGCCGAGAGCCTTATTGATGGCGAAGAATACAGTGCCGAAGCATTTGTAGCAAACGGTGAAATCTATGTTTATGCCATTGTAAAAACTACATTTGAAAGACTTCCGAATGGTGAGATTTCATATGGCCACAGAACCCCGTCAGGACTTCCCTATGAAACAGAAAAACTTATCTCAGACGAAGTTAAGAAGGCAATCAAAGCCTTGAATATCACAATGGCAAGCGTGAATTTCGATGTAATTGTTTCAAATGACGACGGCAAGCCTTATATAATAGATTGTGGTATCCGAGTTGGTCAAAATCTTATTGCTTCACATTTTGTTCCGCTTTCGCGTGGTGTTAGCGTAATTGATAATACAATTAAGTTAGCTCTTGGTGAAAAAGTGGATGCCGAGCCCAAGTGCAATAAATGTATTGCAACAAGACTTCTTATCTATAAACCGGGCGTAATCACTGAAATCAAGCCCATGGATAACATCATCGGTACAAATAATATTGTTGATGTCATTATGCGTAAGAGTGTTGGTGATACACAAAACGAATATCGCGAGAAGTCAGATACTTGCGGTTGGGTAATTACAACGGGAGATACTCCCGACGAAGCGGAAAATAACGCAGTAAATGCTAAAAAGTTGCTTGAAGATTATATTATTATCAAATAAATAGGGGATAGGGCTATGAGTAAAAAATCTAACAGTCAGAGTTTTTATGTAAAGGTTGTTAAACGTGCGGCAGATATTTTTATCGGACTTTGTGCATTACCATTCTTGGTGTTGGTTGTTGCCGTTGTTGGTCTTGCAATCAAGCTTGATGATGGCGGTCCTGTTTTTTACAAAGCAAAGCGTATAGGTAAAGATAGTAAAATATTTGATATGTATAAATTCCGTTCAATGATAGTTAATGCACCTAACTGGACAAATCCGGATGGTAGTACATATAATGCGGCAGACGATGACCGTGTAACTAAAGTTGGTAAGTTTATTCGTAAAACAAGTATTGACGAATTACCACAGTTTTTCAATGTGTTGATTGGTAATATGACACTTATCGGTCCTCGTGCAAGCGGTGCAGGTGCACTTGACTCTTACGAGCCTGACGAAATTGCAAAAATGGATGTAAAACCGGGCATTACAGGATATACTCAGGCTTATTACAGAAATGGACTTACAGTTCGTGAAAAAAGACTTAAGGATGCTTGGTATGCTGAGAATGTTACAATGGCTCTTGATATAAAGATTTTCTTTAAAACTATTGTAACAGTTCTCAAAACCGAGCAGGTTTACACAAATGCAGAAGGCACTTCAAAAGATAATCTCTATATTGATGAGACAGTAACGACAACAAACGAAAAATAATTATTAAAAAAGGAGGGAACAAAATGCGAGTGTTATTTTTAGAATCATATTTTAAACCTGAAAAAACTTCAGGTGCACATTTAGCAGAAGATACACGTACAGCACTTGTCAATGCAGGTCATACCTTGCAGATTTATGCTCCTGTTCCCTCACGCGGAGTAAGTGACGAAGTCAGAGCGGAGTACAGTAAAAGAAGAAAAGAAACTGAAAGAGATGGCGCAATACAGATTAATCGTTTTTCTCTTTATCGTGAAGGAAGAAATCCGATTGGCAGAGCATTAAGATATGCAATACTTGAAATGAAACTTTTATGGTTTGGTCTTTTTGCAAAAAATGTTGACCTTCTCCCAATGGGTAGTACGCCTCCTATTAATGGCATTATGGCGGCAATTATTAAAAAACTTCGTAAAATCCCTTACGTTTATACGGTTCAGGATTTATTCCCTGATTCACTTGTAAGTACGGGCTTAACTTCAAAAAATTCAATTTTGTGGAAAATCGGTAATTGGGTGTCAAATTTCACATATCGTAATGCTTCACATATCATCGTTATTTCTGAAAGCATAAAGGAAAGCCTCATTGAACGTGGTGTTCCTGAAAATAAAATCAGTGTTATTTATAACTGGATAGATACCGAAAAAACATATCATATTGATAGACAAGATAACACATTATTTGATGAATTTAATCTTTCAAGAGATAAATTCTATATTACATACGCAGGTAATTTAGGTAATTCGCAAAACGTTGAGCTTGTTGTTGATTGTGCAGAAAAACTTAAAGATAATAAAGACATTCACTTTGTAATCTTCGGTGAGGGCTCAGAAAAAGAAAAGCTTGTAAAACGAATTGAAGAGAGTAACCTTGAGAATATAGATATTTTCCCAATGCAGCCAATGGAAAGAGTGTCAGAGGTTTATAGCCTTGGAAATGCATCATTTGTAATCTGTAAAAAGGGTGTTGGTGGTGGCGCATTCCCAAGCAAAGCCGCGACTATTATGGCAACTGAAACTCCTGTAATTGCATCATTTGATATTGATTCAGACCTTTGCAAAACTGTGAATGAATATAAAGCAGGTGAGTGCTGTGAGCCTGAAAATGCAGAAAAAGCTGTTGAGATTATAAATAGGCTTTATAATGACCGCGACCTTTGTGCAGAATACGGCAAAAACGCAAGAAATACAGCCTGTACAAAGTTCTCAAAAGAAACAGGACTTAAAAAGAAAGTAAAAGTGTTTGAAGAAAACGCAAAAAAATAAAGGATATAGAATATGTCAAGAATAAAGAAACTTTTAAGAATGCTTTTGCAGTATCCCTTAAGACTTTTCAATAAAATATCATTGCGAGCAACTGTTGTTGACGCTGAAGTTGATAAAACAACTGCCATTCAGCATCACGCCAATGTGCGATACAGCAAAATCGGAAGATACACTTATGTTTCAGCCAATTCAAGTGTAATTCACGCAGAAATCGGTAGCTTCTGCTCAATTGCGGCAAATGTTGGTATCGGTGGCGGTGCTCACGACATTAACGCTGTGTCAACTTCACCTGTGTTTAATAAAGGACGCAATATTTTCGGTTGTAATTTAGGAAATGTTGAGTTTTCACCCTTTAAAACAACTATAATCGGAAATGATGTTTGGATTGGCAACCGTGCATTAGTTTTACAGGGTGTAAATATAGGTGATGGTGCAATTGTTGGTGCAGGGTCGGTAGTAACAAAGGATGTTGAGCCTTATACAATTGTTGCAGGCAACCCCGCAAAAGTTATCAGAAAGCGTTTTGACGATGAAACTATTGAACAATTACAAAAGCTTCAGTGGTGGAATATGTCAGATAAAGAACTTAAAAAGTATGGTGAATACTTTGAAAACCCTGAAGATTTGTTAAAAAAGGTAGGAAAATAGAGTTTATGAAAATAATGCATATAATGCTTGGTGCATTTTATATTGATAATTATTCATATCAGGAAAATCTTTTACCTAAGTATCATAAAAAAGCCGGTCACGAGGTTGAGATTGTTGCATCACTTTATACCTTTGATGAAAATGGAAAGGGCGCATGGCTTCCAAAGGCTACAAAATATATAAATGAACACGATATTCCTGTTACAAGACTTGCATTTATAAAGTCTAAATTTGCTTCTCGTATAAGAAGGTATATAGGCCTTATGGATGAATTGGAGCGTTTTAACCCCGAGGTGATTTTCATTCATGGTGTTCAGTTCTGTGATATTGATATTATTGTTAAATATTTGAAAAAGCATAAAAATGTTAAGGTGTATGCTGATAACCACGCTGATTTTTCAAATAGTGCGAAAAACTGGATTTCAAAGAATATTCAGCATCGCATAATGTGGCGTAGATGTGCACAGAAAATTAATCCTTATGTAACAAAATTCTACGGAGTTTTACCCGCACGAGTTGATTTTCTTATTAATGAATATAAGCTTCCCGCAGAAAAGGTAGAATTGCTTGTAATGGGTGCGGATGATGAAAAAGTTAAGTCTGCATTTAATCCTGAAATAAAACAGCAGTTACGCAAAGAATATGGCATTTCAGATGACGAGTATGTCATTATGACAGGTGGAAAAATAGATAGCAATAAACCACAGACTATATTATTGATGAAAGCTATCAACGAACTGCGAATACCAAAACTGAAACTTATTGTTTTTGGAACAGTATCTAAGGAATTAAAAGATAAGTTTGAAGAACAGTTAAGTGAACATGTTATATATGTTGGTTGGAAAAAATCAGATGATATATATAATGAATATGCAGTGGCAGATATAATTGCTTTTCCTGGTTTACACTCTGTACTTTGGGAGCAAGCAGTGGCTATGGGAAAACCTTGCATTTTCAGAAAATTAGAAGGTTTTACTCATATTGATTTAGATGGAAACTGTATGTATTTTGAAGATGATACTGTCGAAGGTTATGGTAAGGTTATTAAAGCAACTCTTGATAATCTTGAACAGTTGAAATCAGTAGCAGAAAAAAAGGGGTTAGACTTCTTTTCATATAAAAAAATTGCAGAAAAAGCATTGGAGGAATAAAAATGTCACTTTACCAAAAACTTATAAACGGAGAAGAAAAACTTTCATTAGTAGGCTTAGGCTATGTAGGAATGCCAATAGCTGTTGCTTTTGCCAAAAAGGGAATTGATGTTATAGGATTTGACCTGAATAGCAAAAAAATTGATTTGTATAAATCAGGAATTGACCCTACAAATGAAGTAGGTGATGATGAAATTAAAAAGACTACAATCGCATTTACTGATGATGCATCACAACTCAAAAATGCAAGATTTCATATTGTAGCAGTTCCAACACCAGTAAATCTTGATCACACACCTGATCTTACTCCTGTAATTGGTGCAAGTGAAATTGTTGGTCGTAACCTCGTTAAAGGTTCAATTGTTGTATATGAATCAACTGTTTATCCAGGTGTTACAGAAGATGTTTGTATTCCTATTCTTGAAAAAGAATCTGGCTTAAAATGTGGTGTTGATTTCAAAGTTGGTTATTCACCCGAAAGAATTAATCCAGGTGATAAAGTGCATAGGTTAGAAAATATTCGCAAAATTGTATCAGGTATGGATGAAGAGAGCCTTGAAGAAATTAAGAATGTTTATGATATTGTAATTGAAGTTGGTACATATCCTGTTTCAAATATTAAAACTGCTGAGGCTGTAAAGGTTGTTGAAAATAGCCAACGTGATATTAATATTGCTTTTGTAAACGAATTAGCAATGGTATTTGATAGAATGGGAATTGACACAAATGAGGTAATTGACGGTATGAATACGAAGTGGAACGCTTTGGGATTCCGTCCGGGTCTTGTTGGTGGACATTGTATTGGTGTTGACCCATACTATTTCACATATGAGGCAGAGCGTTTAGGATATCATAGTCAGATTATCCTTAACGGTCGTATGGTAAATGACAAAATGGGTGAGTTTGTAGCAGATGCAGCAATCAAGCAAATGATTCTTGCAGGCAAATCACCTAAAAAGTCAAATGTTGTAATTCTCGGTCTTACATTTAAAGAGAATTGTCCAGATATCAGAAACAGCAAAGTTGATGATATTATTAAGAGACTTGCTGAGTATGAAATAGTACCCGCTATCGTTGACCCATGGGCTGATATGGAAGAAACAAAGCGCGAATATGGTGTTTCAGTTACTAAACTTGAAGAAGTTAAAGATGCAGACTGTGTTATCGTAGCAGTTGCTCATGACGAATTCAAAAAGCTTTCACTTGATGATATAAAATCATTGTTTAATGATGATGGTGAAAAAGTTTTAATCGACGTTAAAGGTTTATATAACATAAAGGATTTGGAAAAATCAGGTATGAGATTCTGGAGGCTTTAATTAAGTAAAGGGGAGGATAAGTATAATTATGACAGATATAACAAAAAAACAGTATATTTTATCCTCCTGTAAACTGCAAACTGAGGGTATGCAAGAGTATAAGATTGCTGAAATGTATCTTTATATTGATGCAAGACTTAATATTAATAAATATGAAACTGTAGACGGAAAACAAGTGATACTATTAGGTAATGCGTTCTGCACTGATGCTAATGAGAAGTCTGTGACAGATGATATCCAATCTTATAGTGGAGACAATATTCAATCTGTAACATCATTCTGGACAGGTCGTTGGGTTCTTGTTACAGAAAATGAACTTATTACAGATGCATTAGGTCTTATGAGTGCCTTTTATGGAGAAAAAGACGGCAATTGGTATATTTCTTCGTCGCTTGCACTTATGGCAAAAGTAATGGATGCTTCAGTAGATGGTACAGTTAAATCCCGGGGTGTTACTTGGCAGATATTGCCGGATACAATTGTAAATGATGTCAAAAAACTTCTTTGCACACAAAAAATTACTTTTGAAGATAATCAAATACAGATTATTCAAAATAATTGGATTAAGGATTATCGCGAAAAATCAACGGAAGAAAAGTGCCACGCAGTTGCAGAAATTCTTGTAAATGCATTTAATAATCTTTACAAGTATTCTGATAAAAAGATTATTCTTGCTTTGACAGGCGGTAAGGATTCCAGACTTACCTTTGCGGCTCTCGTTAAATCAGGAATACCATTTGAAAGTTATACTGCGGACCACGAAAATCTCAGCAATTCTGACAAGACTGTTCCGATAAAACTTGCAAAGCAATTTGGAGTTAAGCATAGTTTTATAAAACGAGATGCTTTAAATAAAGAAATGCTTGCTGATTATTACAATTTCTGTGCAGGGAATTCAAAAGGAGCAGATGCGAGTTTTTTTGCGTGTAATCTGTTTTCACATTTTGATGAAGATACTGTCGTTATTCGCAGTGGTTTTTTTGAGGCAGGACAAACCTATGCTCGTAGCTACACAACACCTGATATTGATGGGTTTGCAGATGGTGTAACTGCATACTACAGTGATTTGCAGAATATTGAAAAACAAAAGATTGCGTTTCAAACCTGGATTGAAAATGCAAAGAAAAATCCGATTGACTATGTTGATATTCGTGACCGTTTTTATATTGAACAGCGTGCAGGCGGATGGGCGGCAGCTATTGAGCATTCTTTTGATATAAATGATTTTACATCAATCCAGATTGCAAATTGTGCAGAATTGTTGTCTGTTCTTCTTTCTTGTAATGAAGACGAAAGAAGAACGCTGGCACTTTCTTATGAAACAATTAAGATTCTTGAACCAAAGGCACTTGAAATTCCTATAAATCAAGTTACTTTGGGAGACAAGCTTTCAAGAGTAAAAAATATAGTTAGAAATCCAGGCAAAAAGTTAAAAAACTATTTAAGTAAAATTAGAAGGTAACAAGATGCAGCTTATATATGTATATAGTGGTTGTTCACCAAAAAAGTATAAAGAATATATAGAAAACAAGGGAATTCGCGTGCAACAGCAAGCGCAGAAATATAATCAGTTGCTTATGGAGGGCCTTGTGGAAAATGGTGCGAAAGTTGATGCAATTTCAAGCAGACCAATTAATCGTGCTGTTGACAGTAAACTGTTTTATAAAGGAGAAATGGATTCTGCAAACGGAATTGATTATCATTATGTTTCGTTTATTAACTATCCAATCCTTCGTAATATAACGGTATTCTTTAGTGTTTTCTTTAAGATGCTTTTTATGTGTACTGAAAAAGAAAGAATAATGATATGTGATGCACTTAATATTATTGCTTCGTTTGCCGCACTTGTTGCATGTAAGCTTCGTGGTATAAAGACGGTTGGTATTGTTACAGATGTACCTTGTCATCGACCCAATAATGCAAAAATTCCTTTTCATGAAAAGGTAAATCTGTGGTTAATGAAAAAATTTGACAGTTATCTTTTACTTACAGAGCAGATGAATGATATCGTCAATCCTAAAAAAGTTCCTTATGTTGTTCTTGAAGGTCATTCTGATGTAAGTATGGCAAAAGTAGAGAATAAATTTGATAATAAATACGAAAAGAAAGTCTGCTTTTATGCAGGTACACTCCGCAAGGTTTATGGTATTGAAAATCTTGTCAGAGGTTTCATAAAAGCGGACATTTCAAATACTGAATTACATATTTATGGTGAGGGAGATTTCAGAAAAGAACTTGAAAAGCTTGCAGAAGAATATGATTCGGTAAAGTATATGGGGATTGCACCTAATAAAGTAATTGTTGAAAACGAATTAAAGGCAACATTACTTGTTAATCCTCGTCCGACAGATGCAGATTTCACAAAATATTCTTTCCCGTCAAAGAATATGGAGTATATGGCTTCAGGTACACCGGTTCTAACAACCTGTCTTCCCGGAATGCCAAAAGAATATAATGATTATGTATTTCTTCTCAAAGAGGAAACAGCAGACGGAGTAGCAGATGCCTTGAGGGAAATCTTCAAGTATTCACCTGAAGAACTTCATGCAAAAGGTCTTGCAGCAAAAGAATTTGTAATGAAAGAAAAGAACAATGTTGTTCAGGCTGAAAAATTATTGAAAATGATCACTGATATGGGGGTGTGCACGTAATGCGTTCAGGTACAATAACACTTGGAAAAAGACGCTCAATGACTGATTTTTTATTTGAATTATTGGCTTTACTTTATATTGCGCATAAATTGCTACCTGTATTAGGTGTATATATGCCCGGTTCAGTATATCTTGGAAACTTTTTGTTAGTTTTGGTTCTTGCTTGTTTTATCGGTATGAATAAGTTTACCGCAAGAACAACACTACAATTAATAGCAGTGTTCGGAGTCAGTTTGTTGGAATTTTTAAGCCGTCTCATAAGAGGACCGATTGCTTCTGGTTTCATATATTTTTATGGTGAGATTCAGATTTTCCTATATGCATTAATTGCAATTGTGCTGATTTACAGGGCTGATAACAGACAGATAAAAAGTGTAACAAGAATGATATTTGTTTTTTATGGAATAACTGCTTTTACTACGTTTATCGGTAATAATCAATATGAAGGCGCTTCACGATTGATGGCAACTCTTGACAATAATGACCCGACACGTCAGCTTTATGCAAGTGCAAATATCGGTGGATTTGCACTTATATATGAATTAGTTCTTATTGCACCACTTATAGTATATTTGGTAAAAAAAAGAAAAATTAATATGATATTGGGTATTGGTTTTATAGCATTGTTAGGTATCACAATCTTTAATTCCGAATATACAACAGCACTTTTAATGTATGTTTTGTCTTTGATTTTGTTTTTAATTCCGAAAATAACAAAGAGAAAAATTTTAGTGATAGTTGTTGTTTTAGCGATTTTATTCGTGTTTAACAGTATGTATTTTGCCGATATGTTTGATAATTTAAGTCAGACAGTTGAAAGTGAAACATTAGCTGCTCGTTTTGGAGAATTGGCAGATTTCTTACGAGAAGGAGAGTCTACTGATGATTCCAATGCTGCTAACCGTCTTAATCTTTACAGAAAGTCAATTAAGACTTTCTTCTCAAGCGGTATGTTGGGTGCTTGGAAAAATAGTAGTATAGGTGGACATTCATTTGTATTTGATACAATGGGTAAATTTGGACTTCTTGGTGTTGCCTTAATGATTATTATGTACAGAATAATTTATAAGATGTTTATAAATCCGTACAAGAAGGAGGATTTTTATCCTTACGTGTACTATACCTATCTAATTGCAATTTTCATGGCGTTTATTAACCCCAAAACATATTTCTTTATATTTATTTGTATTATTCCGTTGTTTGCTCGGACAATGGTTATAAAAAGAATTGAACGTGAGGGCTTCTAAAAATGAAATCATTATGGATAGTGAATAAATGTTGTGGTGGTTTGCATCAGAAGATACACGGCAAAAAAGCAACAGGCGGACAATGGCTTGATGCTATGCTTGAAGAGGCTGCAACTGTTTCAGACGACAGTATTGTTGTCGTTAATATCGAAAAAAATCCCCAACTTGATTATTTTCAAGACGGTAATGTGACATATTACACTCTTCAGGGTGAGCCAAATGCATCTTATGATTATAAAAGCGAAAAAGTTCTAAACGATTGGAAAAAAATCATTGATAAAGAAAAACCTGATGTAATTGAAATATGGGGAACAGAATTTCCATATTCACTTGCTGCAATGAGTGTTGCAAAAGATATACCTGCTGTGATTTATGTTCAGGGCATTCTTGACAGTATTGCAAAGTATTATCTTTCAGGACTTACCGGGACAGAACTAAAAAAAGCTGTTACAATTCGCGATATTCTCACAAAAACCACAATTCAACAAACACAGCGTGATTATGAGAACAGAGCTGTTTACGAAGCTGAAATAGTCCAAAAAGCAGGTCATATAATCGTTGAAAATCAGTGGGCGGCAGCATATTACCGCAAGATTTCACCAAATGTTCAGGTTCATTTCCTGCCGATAAGTATTTCAAACAGTTTTCGTGAGCATAGTTGGGATGAGCAGAATATGCAATCACATACAATTATGTGTTCAGCTGCTAATTATCCAATTAAAGGACTCCATATGCTTTTAAAAGCGTTGGCAATAGTTAAAAATGTTTATCCCGATGTTAAACTTTTTATTCCGGGAACGGTGCTTAAGGACACAAAATCACTTAAATCAAAGCTTAAGCAAAACGGTTATGACCGGTTGATTAAATCAATGATTGTTGAACTTGGTTTAACGGATAATGTTTCATATACAGGTAGACTTACTGCAGATGAAATGGCACAGAAAATGGCAGAGGTTAACTGCTTTGCAATGACTTCGGCTATTGAAAACCATTCAAGCACTCTCAAAGAGGCAATGACAGTTGGTACTCCTTGTGTTGCAT
>JAZNIQ010000138.1:0-4592 GCA_045577555.1 Candidatus Fimenecus sp. | reverse complement strand
CGCTTGGCCTCCGACTTTGGCAGGATTGATTATCTTGGTGCTGGCGGTAAGGTGAGAGAAAGCATTGAGTACACAAGTGAATATAAATTCATTAAGGATATTAAGGAAGAAAATTACAACGGCGTACCAATGGAAATATATGTTTATGCCGATAAAGACGGAAAAACAATTTCTACTGATTTCCAAAGCTCTCTTGATCCACTTCCACAAGGCTTTAAGGTAATTCCAAGTCCGTACTTGGAACGAGCCGAAGAAGAAAAGACGGAAGAACTTACTGATGCAGACCTTATCGGTAAAGAGGTCATAATTGACGGTGATAGATACATCATCGAAAAGATTGACCCCGTCTTTGGTGATGTGTCAATGAGGGACACCTCATCTTTTTATCCGATTAACCGTGTTGAGAAGATAAATTTTGTCCGTGAGCATCTTGCAGAGCCGAAACAAAGCTACACAACTGAAAAGGTAGAAGAAATCAAAGGTGAAAAAAGCGGTCTGCCCTTTGATGTTGTTATTCAGACAATTAAGACTGAAGAAGCAGACCTTACTCCGTCTTGGGAAAAGAAAGACGAGTCTAAACCAAAACTTCTCAAGCCTGATGTTCCCGAAAGTCAGAAGCATAACTTTGTCATAACCGATGATAACCTCGGTGTCGGCGGTCTTAAAGCAAAATTCAGATCCAATATGGATGCAATAAACCTTTTGCATAATCTTGAATTTGAAAACAGACTTGCTACACCCGAAGAACAGGAAGTCCTTTCAAAGTATGTAGGCTTCGGCGGTCTTGCCGATGCCTTTGACGAGAGTAAGGAAAATTGGGCAGATGAGTTTAAGGAGCTTATCGTTACTCTTTCTCCCGAAGAGTACGATGCAGCAAGAGAAAGCACACTTACTGCTTTCTATACTCCTCCCGTTGTTATCCGTTCAATGTATGAAGCACTTACAAATATGGGCTTTAAGACGGGTAACATCCTTGAGCCTTCCTGCGGTGTCGGTAACTTTATGGGTATGCTTCCCGAAAGTATGAAGGACAGTAAGTTCTACGGTGTCGAGCTTGACAGCCTTACGGGAAGAATAGCACAGCAGCTTTATCAGAAAGCAAACATAGCGGTACAGGGTTATGAAAAAACAGACCTACCCGACAGCTTCTTTGATATAGCTATCGGTAATGTGCCTTTCGGTCAGTTCGGTGTGTCCGACAGAAAGTATAACAAGCATAATTGGCTTATTCACGATTACTTCTTCGGCAAGACACTTGACAAGGTACGCCCCGGTGGTGTTATTGCTTTCATTACCTCATCGGGTACACTCGATAAAAGAAGCTCCAATGTCAGAAAGTATATAGCACAGAGAGCTGATTTTCTCGGTGCTATTCGTTTACCTAACAACACTTTCAAGGCTAATGCAGGCACGGAGGTAACATCGGATATTATCTTCTTGCAAAAGAGAGATACCCTTGTGACCGAGGAGCCTGATTGGGTGCATCTTGACCGTGATGAGAACGGAAACGAATATAACAAATATTTCGTTGCTCATCCGGAAATGGTGCTTGGCGAAATGGTTATGGAATCATCACAGTTCGGTCAGTCCCTTACCTGTAAGCCTTATGAGGACAGAGAGCTTTCTGACCTTTTGAGTGAAGCAGTACAGAATATCCACGCAGAGATAACAGAGGTTGAAATTCAGGAAGCGGGAGAAGCGGTTGATAACTCAATACCTGCAGACCCCAATGTAAGGAATTTCAGCTTTACTGTTGTTGACGGTCAGGTGTATTACAGAGAAAACAGCCGTATGAATGCTGTTGAAGTTTCTGCAACTGCAGAAAATCGTATCAAGGGTATGGTTGAGATAAGAGATAGCGTCAGAGAGCTTATACAGCTTCAGACAGAGGATTATCCCGACTCGGCTATACAATCAGCACAGGATAAGCTCAACGAGGTTTATGACCGATTTACGAAGAAATACGGCCTTATAAATTCAAGAGCAAACCGTTTGGTTTTCTCTGATGACAGCTCATATTATCTTCTTTGTTCTCTTGAGGTCATCGGTGAAAACGGCGAGCTTAAAAGAAAAGCGGATATGTTTACCAAGAGAACAATCAAGCCGCATGTTAAGGTTACTTCCGTTGAAACTGCAAGTGAAGCACTGGCCGTTTCAATAGGAGATAAAGCAAAGGTTGATATGCCGTATATGTGTTCTCTTTCGGGTAAAACAGAGCAGGAGCTTTTTGCAGAGCTTAAGGGTGCAATCTTCCTTAATCCCTTACACACCCAAGAGCGTGACGGGCAGGACAAATATCTCACAGCAGATGAATACCTTTCGGGTAATGTCCGTGAAAAGCTGGCACTTGCCAAAAGAAGTGCAGAGCTTTATCCCGAAGATTACAACATAAATGTTGAATATCTTGAAAAGGTACAGCCCAAAGATTTGGATGCAAGTGAAATCTCTGTCCGTCTCGGTGCCACTTGGCTTCCTACTGATGATGTGCAGGATTTTATCTTTGAAACATTAAGAACGCCCCGATACTGTCAGTACAATATGAAGGTAAATTTCTCACCGATAACGGGAGAATGGGCAATCAAGGGTAAGAGCCACGACAGAATGAATGTTATGTCTGAAAGTACCTACGGTACTCCGAGGATTAACGCCTATAAGATTATCGAGGACACTCTCAACCTTAAGGATGTCCGTATCTTCGACTATGTTGAGGATGAATACGGGAACCGTAAACCCGTTCTCAACAAAAAGGAAACTGCCATTGCACAGGGTAAGCAGGAAATGATTAAGCAGGCTTTTCAGGATTGGATATGGAAAGACCCGGAGCGTAGAGAAAGGCTCTGCCGAATGTATAACGATACATTCAACTCAATGAGAGCAAGAGAATATGACGGAAGTCATATAACCTTCAGCGGAATGAATCCCGAAATCAAATTGAGGGAGCATCAGGTGAACGCCGTTGCAAGAATTATGTACGGCGGCAACTCTCTTCTCGCTCATGTTGTCGGTGCAGGTAAAACCTTTACAATGGTTGCTGCGGCACAGGAAAGCAAGAGGCTTGGTCTTTGTAACAAGTCGCTTATTGTTGTACCTAATCATCTTACAGAGCAGTGGGCAACAGAGTATTTACAGCTTTATCCGTCTGCAAATATTCTTGTAGCAACGAAGAAAGATTTTGAAACCAAGAATAGAAAAAAGTTCTGTGCGAGAATTGCTACGGGTGACTATGATGCTGTTATCATAGGTCACTCACAGTTTGAAAAAATCCCAATCAGCATTGAAAGACAGAAGTATATGCTTGAACAGCAGATTGATGAAATCACTCTCGGCATTGAGCAGGCAAAGTATGACAGAGGTGAAAGATTTACCATTAAGCAGCTTGAGAAAACAAAGAAATCTCTTGAGGTAAAGCTTGATAAGCTCAACGACCAAAGCCGTAAGGATGATGTAATCAATTTTGAAGAATTGGGCATTGACAGACTCTTTGTTGACGAAGCTCATTCATTCAAGAATTTGTTTTTGTACACAAAGATGCGAAATGTCGGCGGTATAGCACAGACGGAAGCACAGAAGTCATCCGACCTTTATATGAAGTGCCGCTATCTTGATGAAGTCACCGGGAACAAAGGTGTTGTGTTTGCTACAGGTACACCCGTTTCAAACTCAATGGTAGAGCTTTATACAATGCAGAGATATTTGCAGTATGATGCACTCTCGGATAAAAGACTTCAGCATTTCGACTCTTGGGCATCCACCTTTGGTGAAACCGTTACTGCTATTGAGCTTGCTCCCGAAGGTACGGGATACAGAGCCAAGACACGCTTTGCCAAGTTCTACAACCTTCCTGAGCTTATGATGATGTTCAAGCAGGTTGCAGATATTCAGACGGCTGATATGCTTAATCTTCCCGTACCCAAAGCAAACTACCACAATATTGCGGTTAAACCTACGGACATTCAGAAAGAGATTGTCGCTTCACTCGGTGAGAGAGCTGAAAAGGTAAGAAACAAAATGGTTGATTCAAGCCAAGACAATATGCTTCTCATAACCAATGACGGCAGAAAGCTGGCTCTTGACCAACGCCTTACCAATGAAATGCTTCCCGATGAACCTGACAGTAAGGTGTCTGTATGTGCAGATAATGTTTTTGAGATTTGGGAAAAGACAGCAGAGCAGAAATCAACACAGCTCATTTTCTGTGACCTTTCCACTCCGCACAATGACGGTAAGTTCAATGTATATGATGATATTAAAAAGAAGCTTATTGCAAAAGGTGTACCCGAAAATGAAATTGCATTTATCCATAACGCTGACACAGAAGCAAAAAAGAAAGAACTCTTTTCCAAAGTCCGTGAAGGACAGATAAGAGTTCTTATAGGCAGTACGGCAAAGATGGGTGCAGGTACCAATGTGCAGAAGAAGCTAATTGCAATTCATCACACAGACTGTCCGTGGCGACCTGCTGACCTTCAGCAGAGAGAGGGACGTATTATCCGTCAGGGTAACGAAAATCCCGAAGTTGAGATTTACTCTTATGTTACCGAGGAAACCTTTGATGCTTATCTCTATCAGCTTGTAGAAAACAAGCAGAAGTT
>JAZNIQ010000137.1:0-2035 GCA_045577555.1 Candidatus Fimenecus sp. | reverse complement strand
CATAGCCAGTGTATGGGTTGGATGAGTGTGCATTATAACTCTGTTTTCAGGGTCAACCTTAAGCCTTGCCATATGGCTCATAAGATGTGCAGGAAGCTCACTTGTAAACTTACTGTTATCTTTATATCCCCAAAGAAGCTCTGCTGTTGTGCCGTCTTTAGCAATACGGATGATGCCAAGGTTTGTTTCTGGGTCACTTTCAACATTTTTAAAATATTTTCCTGTACCTGTAACGATAAAGATTTTACCGATAAGGTCAGTTGCGTCAAAGCCAGTAGGGATTGTACGGATAACCTTATCAAGGTCAAGGTATTCTTTAACTTGATTTTCATCAAGCATATAACTGATGTTGCCACCATTTCTTTCGTCCCAACCAAGACGATACATATTAGCAGTAGTCTTTTTCATCTCTTTCACAAAAGGGGAAGTTAAAATATCTTTCATGCTCTTTTCACCAATACTTTCTGCTCATACTTTTTAACTTCTGCAAGATAATCTGTGGGCACATTTTCTCTTGCAAGATATTCATTCCACACATCACCAAATGGTGCTGTTTTCATTTCTTCTTGAAGATACATTATCTCTGTAAAGTTGCTTTCATTCTGCAACTCTTTCATTTTTTCATCAGGCTGTAAAAGGGCGAAAAGAAGTGCCTTCTGCACACTTCTTACACCTGTTACCCATGCAGAAATACGATTGATTGATGCGTCAAAATAGTCTGTTGCTATAAAAACTTTGTCAATAGCATTATTCCTTATGATTTCTTTTGCAATCTCTTTTGTTTCGTCGTCAAAGATAACCACATGGTCTGAATCCCAACGAACTGCTCTTGTTACATGAAGTGCAATCTTTTCATTAAAGAGGAGAAGTGACGAAATCTTATCACTAACCATTTCAGTAGGATGATAGTGCCCATTGTCCATAAGGGGAGTGATACCCTTATAACTTGAATATGAAAGGCAAAATTCTGCAGAGCCTACTGTATAACTTTCAAGACCTATACCAAAAACCTTTGATTCAAGAGTTACATACACCTTTTCTTTGTCATAAGGTGTATCAAGAATTTCATCAAGACTCTTTTTAAATCTCATTCTCGGTGTTAATCTGTCAGCCGGAATATCCTTGTAGCCGTCAGGAATCCAGATATTCATAACACAAGGAATCCCTGTTTCGTTTGCAAAATATTCAGCAATTTTAAGACAAGCCTTACCGTGATTTACCCAATATGTACGAATATTCTCGTCAGGTGATGAAAGAGTAAGATTATCCTTTACCATAGGATGTGAAAAGAATGTTGGGTTAAAATCTATACCCATATTTCTTTCTTTGGCAAAATCCACCCATTTTTTGAAATGCTTTGGCAGGAGTTTATCTCTACCAACAATTTCGTCACCGTCAAAAATAGCGTAACTTGCGTGAAGATTCAGTTTCTTTTTGCCGGGCATAAGTGAAAAAGCCTTATCATAGTCTGCCATAAGCTCCTCGGGAGTTCTTGCCTTTCCGAGATAATTACCTGTTGTCTGAATACCACCTGAAAGAGCCTCTTTACTGTCAAAACCAGTTACATCGTCACCCTGCCAACAATGAACGGAAACACATACACTTTTAAGTGTTTCAAGTGCTTTTTCAGTATCAATGCCATAGTGTGCATATATTTCTTTAGCTTCGTTATATCTGTTCATCATTCTGCCTTCTCTACATCAAAATTTTTTTATATTGGTAAGAGTAGTTTTTTGCATAATCTCTGCAAAAGTGTAATAGTCATCATTTTAATATATTATTATAATATCATATTTTGACATTATTTTAAAGGCGTTTTAAAAAAATGTTCATGTTCTGGATTTGAAAAAAGTACAAAGATTACTGTTAACAAAATTTCAAAATCCGTAGAACATAATCCACCATTATTTTACATTTACAGTCAGCTGCAACGCTATCCTAAAAACGACGAATTGTATCAAATAGCGTAGTCAGTGCCAAATCAGATACCACTATTGATACAATTCAGGTCAATGGTGGTATCGTTGTTTTATAT
>JAZNIQ010000136.1:0-8991 GCA_045577555.1 Candidatus Fimenecus sp. | reverse complement strand
GAAAAGTGTGCCTTCAATTCTGTCAGCACCTGCTAAAAGACCAAGCTCAGCAGCAGCAACAGCAGTACCTCTGTCATTGTGAGGATGCAAGCTTATAATTGCATTTTCACGATTTTTAAGGTTACGGCAGAAATATTCAATCTGGTCTGCATATCCGTTTGGTGTGCTACCCTCAACAGTTGCAGGAAGATTAAGAATAATCTTGTTATTTTCGTTTATGTCAAGCGCTTCCATAACTTTTTCGCAGATAAGCACTGCATTGTCCATTTCTGTACCGGAGAAGCTTTCAGGTGAATATTCGTAACGGATATTCACATCTTTTTGGGATTTAAGTTCATCTGTAAGTTCTTTAATAAGCTTCGCACCCTGAACAGCAATGTCAATAACACCATCCATATCTTTTTTAAAAACAACTTTTCTCTGAAGAGTTGAAGTTGAGTTGTAGAAATGGATAATTACGTTTTTTGCACCGTCAATGGCTTCAAAAGTTTTTCTTATAAGATGTTCACGGCTTTGCACAAGTACCTGAATTGTGACATCATCAGGAATTAAGTTCTTTTCAATAAGTGTTCTTAAAATTTCATATTCAGTTTCAGAAGCTGATGGGAAACCAACTTCAATTTCTTTGAAACCGATATTGATAAGAGTTTTGAAATATTCAATTTTTTCCTTTAAATTCATTGGGTCAATAAGTGCTTGATTGCCGTCACGCAAGTCAACTGAACACCAAACAGGTGGCTTTTCGATGGTTTTTGACGGCCACTGTCTGTCAGGAATATTGATTGGCTCAAATGGAATGTATTTCTGGCATCCTTGTTTCATATAAAATCTCCTCCAAATAAAAAATCGCCTCTATCATCACAAAAGATTGATAGGGACGACGGAAAAATCTATCGTGGTACCACCCTAATTCATCGGTAAAACCGACCTTAGCGACTTCTAGCAAAGTCCGACTTTATAACGGGGTCAACCGTCATGGGCTATGATTTCACCCATGCAACTCCGAAATGAGTTATACACATAAGCACTGTGTTGCCTTGCACCAAACGGCAACTCTCTGTAAGCAAGTGATTTATGTCTTGTTTTCTTCACTGTTTTTGATAGGGGCTATTTGATTTGTGTTATATTTTATAGTATTTTTCTCGTTTTGTCAATATACAAATATGAGCTTACAATTCAACGAAAAGGAGATTATTTGTTGTTTACATAACAATTTAACACATATTATAATTTTATATAGGAATTTGCATATTTGTAGTTTTCATGAATAATCTTGAAAAAGATGTTGAAAAATGTTAAAATATAAACAAAAAAGGCGAAAATGTTTATTTATGAAAGAGGTAGGATTATGGGAAATAAAGAATTGAAATATCCTATAATTTTCGTCCATGGTATGTTCGGTTGGGGTGAAAATGAGGGGATAAACAAGAAAATACCATATTGGGGTGCAACAACAGGTAGTCTTACAGATTTTCTTAACGAAAAAGGCTATGAATGTTATGCTGCGTCAGTCGGACCTATTTCATCTGCATGGGACCAGGCATGTCAGTTGTATGCTCAGCTTATGGGTACTGTAGTTGACTATGGTGAAGCTCACGCTCAGCGTCATGACCACAAGCGATTTGGCAGAACTTATGAAAAGCCATTGTTTGAAGGTTGGAGTGAGAACAAAAAGGTTCATCTTATAGGACATAGTTTCGGTGGACTTTGTATACGTGTTCTTTCGCATCTTCTTACATTTGGTGACCCAAGAGAAGTGGCTGTAACGGGTGAAGAAACATCTGAGCTTTTCAAGGGCGGTCACGCAGATTTGATTTACAGTCTTAGTGCGATTTGTTCTCCTTTGGGTGTTGTTGATACATATGAGGTCGCAGAAAAATACAAATTGTTGAGACCTATAAAAGCAAGTACAGTTTTTTATTCCTGTGCGATGGGACGCTCGCCGCTTAATGGTAGGGCTGTGGATTTTCATCTTGAACATTTTGGACTTACAAACACACCGGGGCAGAAAGATGCAGAGAAAGGACATCAGGCGAGAAAATTAGTACGAAAACAGTACAAAGAAACGGACGATAATATAGTGTTTGGTTTGTCACCAAAAGGAATAACAAAGCTTAATGATATGGTGAAAATTGTACCAAGTATTTATTATTTTTCATTCCCGTTCAATGCAGTTGAATATGATGAAAACAAGAAAAAGGAAATGGCAAGAAAGACGGATTTACCGCTTATGCACTTGACTTCATTCCTTTTACTTCACAATTCAAGGCAAAAAGGTGTGAACAACAGTGGTGGAAATGATGGCCTCGTTGATGTTATTGCCGCATGTTCACCTCCCGACGAACCAAGTGTTCAATACACAGAGGGTATGGAGTACAATCCCGGGATATGGCATGTTATGCCTGTTCGCGCCGGTGACCATGGTACTGCAATCGGATTGTTGGCAGATAAAGACGAGACACAAAATTTCTATCTTAGTATTATGGATTTATTTAAAAATATTGAATCCCAAAAAGATAAAACAACCATAAAACTCATTTGACAATCCGAGAAACTGATGTATAGTAGTAATTTTTTGTTTGCTTATTGATTTTGTAGAAAAAAAGTGTTTTAATATACACATAAATTTTTAGGAGATGAAAATATGGACTTTAAAGAGAGTACAGGTTTGTACTTGATTGCCGGTGGCGTTATTGCATTTGTCCTTGCTCAGTCATTTTTCTTTCTTGTAAAAGCGTGGAAACAGGGGAAAAAATTAGGACTTGATAAGAAAAAACTGCGTGACGCGGTTACATCAAGCGCAGTTTTCACAATACCTTCGGCATTATCAGTTTTGGCTACGGTTATTGTCTTGGCACCATCATTGGGACTGGTTATTCCGTGGGTAAGACTATCAGTTCTCGGTAACTTGTTATATGAAACAAAAGCTGCGGGCGATGCAATGAGTGCTTTAGGTCAAGAGGGCGGAATTTCATCAACAATTACTGACCCTGCCATTTTTGCCGGTGTTGCGTGGGTTATGACCCTTGGTATTTGTTTCTCACTTGTTCTTTTACCTTTTGTTGCAAAACCTTTGCACAGAAAGATGCTTAAATTAGGCAAGAAAGACGAAACAACAGAAAAGAAAGAGAAGAAATCAGGCGGTATTGCAGGCTTTATTGACCTTTTGACGCCCGCTGTATTTATCGGTCTTATCGGTGCATTTGTAGCTCGTGCTATTGCAGGTAAAGGTAAGCCTGAAACATTCGGCGATGGTGCAGGCGTATTATCGGTAATTACATTGGTTGTGGCTGTAAGTGCTTCATTGTTGCTTGAGTTCATAGCAAAGAAATTCAAACTTACATGGCTTGAACCCTTTGTTATGCCAATCGGTATGATTATTGCTATGGTGGTTGCAGTTGTTGCATACAATGTTTTACCACCTGAACTTGCTGTTTTGGAATGGAGGGGTTAATTTATGAAAAAGATAAATAAAGCAGAAAAATCATATTTTGACCGTGTCCATGCGTGGGGTAGAGTTTCAAGTATTACAGCACTTTGCGTAATGATTATGTTCCCACTTTCCATTTGCTTGTATTTAGGTGTATGGCCGTCTTTCAGCGGTGTTATGAATGGACTTTTGAAACTTATTCCGCTTTACTGGTCACTTGCAGTAATTGAAGTTTTAATTTACACACCAATGCTTGGCGCAGGTGGTACATATCTTTCATTTGTAACAGGTAATATTACAAACCTTAAACTCCCATGTGCAATTGGTGCTATGGAAAACGCTAAAGTAAAAGCAAACAGTGAAGAAGGCGAGGTTATTTCAACAATAGCAATTGCAACCTCTTCAATTGTTACAACACTTATTATTGCTGTTGGTGTTTTAGTGTTCAAACCATTCCTTCCCGCATTTACAAACAGTGAACTTCTAATGCCTGCATTCAAACAGGTTCAACCTGCACTTTTTGGTGCATTGGCAGCAGGATATTTCTCAAAGCATTGGAAAATTTCAATTTTCCCAATTCTTGTAATGCTTGGAATTTTGCTTGTGGCTCCGGGACTGGACGCAGGTACACTTCTCTTCCCCGGTATCGTAGCATCAGTTCTCGGTGCATTTGCGATGTGGAAGTTTAAATGGGTTAAATAAAATCAATTAAAGTTAATGGCTCGTTGATTGAATAATCAGCGGGCTGTTTTTTGTTATTTCTTACAGAAAAATACTACTATTTTTTACCTGTAAATCATTGATTTTATGTGTGTAAAGTGGTAAAATTAATTGATTATAATAAAATGGATTGGAGTGGGCTGTTTTGGCTTTAGTACCAATGAAAACTCTCCTTGAAAATGCCGGAGAAAAGAATATTGCTGTGGGTGCTTTCAGCGTGGGCAATATGGAAATGGTCATGGGTGCAGTTGCGGCGGCAGAGGAACTCAACACACCGATTATTCTTCAGATTGCAGAGTGCCGACTTAAGAATTCTCCACTTGAGCTTATGGGACCTATGATGCTCTCGGCAGCAAAGAATTCAAAGGTTGATATTGCAGTTCATCTTGACCACGGGCTTAAAATTGAAACTGTAGAAAAAGCTCTTAAAATGGGATTTACCTCTGTTATGTTTGACGGCTCAACTTTACCGCTTGAAGAAAATATCCGTGCAGTAAAACAGGTTAGCGAAATGGCTGACAAGTATGGAGCAACCGTTGAGGCTGAGCTCGGTGTTGTCGGAGGTAACGAGGGTGATGGTGCGGCTCACGAAATCCTTTGTACAAATCCTGACGATGCAAAACTTTTCTGTGATGAAACAGGTGTTGATGCGTTGGCGGTTGCAATCGGTAATGCTCATGGTAATTATCCTGTACTTCCAAATTTGCGTTTTGATGTTCTTGATGACATTAATAAAATAGTTGGAACTCCTCTAGTTCTCCATGGTGGAACAGGAATTACTGATGAAATGTTCCAACAGGCAATAATGCTTGGTGTCCGTAAAGTTAATATTGCTACTGCAAGTTTTGATAACCTTGCAAAATATGCTCTTGAGTATTGCAAACCACTAGAAAAAGCAAATTATTTTGAGTTGAGCACCCGAATGGCTGAAGGTGTTTATGAAAATGTAAAACGACATATTAAAGTGTTCAGCTTTATGAATAATTAAGGAGGCAAATTATGAAATATATTGAATTTGATAACAACAAGGAATTTGATTTAATCCTTTTAGGCAGAGTGGCAGTTGACCTTAACCCTGTTGACTATTATTGCCCACTTAATGAAAGCACAACATTTAAAAGATATTTAGGCGGTTCACCTGCAAATATTGCAGTTGGTCTTGCTCGTCTTGGTAAAAAATGCGGTTTTTTTGCTCGTGTTTCAGATGACCAGCTTGGAACTTTTGTGACAGACTATTTTGATAATGAGGGAATTGACACATCTCATATCAAGCGTTGCCAGAATGGTGAAAAAATTGGTCTTACATTTACTGAAATCAAGTCAGAAACAGAAAGTTCAATTGTTATGTACCGTAACGAAGCAGCGGACTTGAAACTTGATGTTGCTGATATTGATGAAGAGTATATCAATAAAGCAAAGGCTATTTTGATTTCAGGTACTGCACTTGCCGAAAGTCCTTCAAGAGAAGCAGCACTCAAAGCGGTTGCTCTTGCAAAGAAAAACGGTGTACCGATTATTTTTGACATTGACTATCGTGCATATAACTGGAAAAACAGCGATGAAATTGCAATTTATTATTCATCAGTTGCACGTGAAGCAGACATT
This sequence comes from Candidatus Fimenecus sp., assembly GCA_045577555.1. Lineage (GTDB taxonomy): Bacteria > Bacillota > Clostridia > Oscillospirales > Acutalibacteraceae > Fimenecus. The sequence continues at coordinate 3,236 of JAZNIQ010000136.1, read as the reverse complement.
ATTCTTGGCTCTCGTGAAGAATATGACCTTACAGAGAAATTTATCAAGCCCAATATGACAGATAAAGAGTCCGCAGCATACTGGCACTCTCAAAATGCAAAAATTGTAATTATCAAACACGGTAAAGAGGGCTCAACAGCTTACACAAACGATGGTGAAAGTTATTCAATTAAACCATTCCCTGTAAAACTTCTTAAATCTTTCGGCGGTGGAGACGGATATGCAAGCGCATTCCTTTATGGCGTTTTTGAAGGTTGGGAAATTATTGATGCTCTTGAATTTGGTTCAGCATCAGCGGCAATGCTCGTAGCAAGTCACGCTTGTTCACAGGATATGCCATCAGTTGATGCAGTTAAAGAATTCATCAAGAAAGAAAAAGAAGAATATGGTGAAATGATAGCAAGAGCATAAAAATTGGTGAATAAAATGATTAAGAAATTATTAAAAAACAAAGCATTTAAAGGGATAATAATTGCGGCGCTATGTGCTTGTTTTGTAGGTGGGGTAGCCGTTATCGGCATTAATGCCTATATGATTTCTTATGTGAATGATTATATTTTGACTGAAGAAGACCTTAAAGATAAAAACTTTGATTGCATAATGGTGTTGGGTGCAGGACTCTGGGACGGTGAGCCGTCACCTATGTTGCAGGAAAGACTTGATTTCGGAATTGTTGCTTACAAAACAGGATGTAGTGAAAAACTGCTTATGAGTGGCGACCATGGTCGGGAAGAGTACGACGAAGTCAATAAAATGAAAGAGGTTGCAATCCAAAACGGTGTATATGCGGATAATGTCTTTATGGACCATGCGGGATTTTCAACTTATGAGTCTATGTATCGTGCAAGAGACGTTTTTCAGGTTGAAAAAATGGTAATCGTAACTCAAAAATATCATTTGTATCGTGCTGTATATAATGCGCGGAAACTCGGGATTGATGCTTATGGTTTTGCAGCAGACAGACTTAAGTATCCCACTTATAATGATGTTCGTGAAGCCATGGCAAGAGTAAAAGATTTCTTTTATTGTATAGCACAACCTGAACCAACATATTTAGGTGATGTGATTTCAATTCACGCGAGTGGTGCGTTAACTGACGATAAAGTCAAAGTATAATTCTTTTGGCATATTTTCTCTAACGCTTTATTGATTAAAAAAATTTGCAATGTCAGACAATATTACAAATAAAATAGGTGATTTTATGTACGAAAATCCAAAACTCAATTCCAACAACGAAAAAATCCTTTGTGAAATGGGTGGCAGAAATGCCGATATGCTAATGAACATCAAAACAAAGGTGTTAAAAGCAGGGGAATCCGTTGCAGTATGTGATGAGAAAAATGAAACTGCAATCCTTTTGCTTTCAGGTGATGTTGAATATTCGTATGACGGAAAAACAGAAACAGCAAAACGTGAAAATCAGTTTACAGAACGACCATACTGTGTTCATTTTTCAAGAAATAATGAAGTTACTGTTACTGCAAATGCAGAGTCAAGAATTCTAATTCAGCAGACTGATAACGAAAATGATTTTGGCTTTAAATGGTATAGTCCTGAAAATGTGATTTTACAGGAATTTGGTAAAGACCAGTGGAATGGTACTGCACATCGACAGGTGCTTACTCTTTTTGATTACGAAAATGCACCATATTCAAATATGGTTTTAGGTGAGGTTATTCATAAACCGGGATGTTGGTCAAGCTATCCTCCACATTATCATCCGCAACCCGAAGTTTATTATTATGAATTTGATAAACCACAGGGCTTTGGTGTTGGTTTTAACGGTGATGATTGCTACAAGGTTGAAGACCAAGGTGTTCTTTGCATTACACCAATGAAAACACATCAGCAGGTTGCTGCCCCGGGTTATTCAATGTGCTATGTGTGGATGATTAGACATTTAGAAAATGACCCATGGATTAAAACAAGAATAGATGCTCCGGAGCATAAATGGCTTCTTGATGTATAAAAGGTAACTAACTCATAAATTTTAGGTATGCAACTTTACGGTTAATTCCTAATAAATTCGCACACCACAATTTATTCAGCAGTTACTAAAAATAAAAACAAAAGTATTTATATATATTTACTTGAGGTGATATTATGGCAAAAATGACAATGGCTCAGGCACTTATTAAATTCCTTGACAATCAGTATGTGTCGTTTGATGGCGTTGAAACAAAATTTGTTGACGGAATTTTTACGGTTTTCGGTCACGGTATTGTTTTAGGCCTTGGTGAAGCGCTTGATTCTGACAAAGGCGGACTTAAGGTTTATCAAGGTAAAAACGAGCAAGGTATGGCTCACGTTGCTACTGCTTTTGCGAAGATGAATAACAGAAGAAAAATCATTGCTTGTGCATCTTCAATCGGTCCCGGTGCGGCTAATATGATTACCGCAGCGGCTACAGCAACAGTTAACAATGTGCCACTTCTTTTATTCCCTGCGGACACATTCTCAACCCGTCAGCCCGACCCTGTTCTTCAACAGTTTGAGCAGGAAAATTCACTTGCGACAACCACAAATGATGCTTATAAGGCTGTGACACGTTATTGGGACAGAATCCAGCGTCCTGAACAGTTAATGTCAGCAATGATAAATGCAATGAGAACATTGACAGACACAGCAAATGCAGGTGCTGTTGCTATTTGTCTTTGCCAGGATGTTGAGGGTGAGAGTTATGACTACCCCGATAGTTTCTTTGCAAAAAGAGTACATAAAATTGTTCGTATGCCTGTTGCAACAGAAGAACTTGAAGATGTTGTAAACATAGTTAAGAATGCAAAAAAACCACTTGTAATCTGTGGCGGTGGAGTTCGCTATTCAGAAGCAGGTGAGGTACTTGAAAAATTCTGCTCTGAGTTTAACATTCCATTTGCAGAAACACAGAGCGGTAAAACTGCTTGCCTTTCATCAGATGCATACAACCTTGGCGGTTTGGGTGTTACAGGTAACTCCGCAGGTAATGTAATGGCAAAGGATGCAGATGTGGTAATAGGTATCGGAACACGTTTTTCTGACTTTACAACTGCTTCAAAATCACTTTTTAAAGACGATGTAAAAATGGTTACAATTAACACATCACGTTTTGATGCGTATAAACTTGATGCTGTTAAAATGGTTGCTGATGCTAAACTCGGTATTCTTGCTCTCAGGCGACTTGGCGCTGCTGATGGTGCTGATGGTGATTCTGGTCTTCGTGATTATGGCTTCGCAGTTTGAGTCATTGACCTACC
>JAZNIQ010000135.1:0-2581 GCA_045577555.1 Candidatus Fimenecus sp. | reverse complement strand
CAATCAAAATGTTCTTCAATCTCATATCTTTTCTCCATTAAATTCTTATTTATCGAACCAATTATACCACCCATACCAAGAGAAGTGCAATAGTTTTTAGTGTTGTTGCAGGTTGTCATGGGTGGTGATTTTTATACTCCGTACACTTTTACCCATACTCCGTACACCTTTTATTTATACTCCGTTAAACGATTACACACTCCGTAAAACTATTTGAAACTCCGTAAAACTATTACAGTTATAACTGTGACACTAAAAATGAAAAAAGCACTCATTTTCAGAGTGCTTTTGGGCATAAAAAAGACCGAAACCCCTATATTTCAAGGGATTTCGGTTGTATTACCTAAGTTGTACTTAGGTGTCTAACTACTCCACCTTTGATACAAATTTGGGGGAGGTTGCAATTTTAGGGAGCAGGTTGCAAATTGTGATAGCAGGTTTCAAATGCTGCAAGTCCGTCGTTAGGGGCGTGGGAATTTGAAAAGCTGGCGGTGAAACAGGGTAAGAGCGTTATAAATATTGCTTGAAATTTACACAAAGAAAAAAGCAACAGTTTTAATTCCTGTTGCTCTTGATGTGTATTCTATTTTGTAGCAGGGAAAACATTTGCAAATTGATTTCCACCCTCGATGATTGTGAAGGTTGTTGAGGTTTCACCTGTTGGCATCATTTCGCCCATACCGCTTGGAGGAGTCATATTTTCCTTACCTTCAGGCATCTGTGGTCTTTCACCATTCTGCATATCGGGTGGAGTAAACCCTTCGGGATTTTCACCTTCAGACATTTGTGGACGCTCACCATTTGGTTTTTCAGGTCTTTCCGTACCTTCTGTCATTTCTGGTGGCTGTTCACCGTTTGGCATCTGTGGTCTTTCGCCTTGTGACATTCCACTCATTGAACTTGCAGAGAGTTGTGTGTCACCTTGCCAGAAGGTATAGTCACCTGCAATAATCTCATCATCTGCAACTAAAAGATAGGTAAAATCATTTGTTGGAGCATATTCACCGATTACTTTGCCATCACCATTTTTAAGTGTATATGTGCTGTCACCAACCTGACGACTTGAAAAACTGAATACTGCATAAGTCTGCTCGCCACCTGCAATTTTATCAAGCATATTACCTGATGCAACTACCTTGCCACCATTTATATAAATGCCTTTGTCGGAGTCAATTCCTGCATCACCACTTATAGCGCAAGCCTGTGCATTAACAGTACCACCGTTGATTACAAGCCAACCATTTGAGTCGATTCCGTCACCCTCACCAGTGCTACCATTACAAAGAATATTGAGTGTACCACCATTTACTGTTGTGACTGAAACATTATCTTCGTTGGTATTAATTCCGTCATTACCTGATGTTATGTTAATATTACCACCATTGATTGTAAGGTGCAGTTCACTATCAAGACCTTCATTCTCGGCATTGATATTGAGTATACCATCACCCTTATCTCCACTATCTATGTTCATTGTTTTCTTTGAATAGAATGCAGCATCGTATTTGTGGAGTTTCTTACTGTCAACTACTTCTGTACCATCTTCGTTAAGATCATAAGATTTATAAATCTTCGCAACATAGGAGCCATTTATGTTATTCTCCGTGCCATCTGCAATAATTACATTAGCACCTGCTTTAGAGGTGTCAACATCCTTTGTTGCAGTTTCTTCATCTATAACTCCACATTCATATACATTATAGAAAATAACTGCAGGAGCAACTGTACATGTGACATCAACACCATTGAGAATGAGTGTTACAACTGCATTTGGGTCGGTTTCTGCATCCTCACCCAAATCAACTGCGATTTGTCCTGCTGAAAGACTACCGCTTAAAATATATCTGCCCGGTTTTGTGATGTGAACAACTGTGTGAGAGTCTGCTTCTGTCTGTGAATGTTCATCTTCTTTTTTGCCCTCACCATATTTGAAATCCTGACCTTCAAGGTAGAAAATAATGTCATTTGAAGAGTAAACTGCCTGTGTGTTGTCGTTTGTAATCTTGTTACCGTCAACTGTGATTTTGCTGTCAGAAAGGTTGATTTGAACACCGTCAATTTTTTGTGTAGCAAGACTGCAACCTGTGAATGAAAGAGTAATCACAACTAAACACGCTAATATTTTTTTCATTTTCCCAAGACCTTTCATAATAACGGATTGTTTATATTATAAACCTTAAAAATTAAAATGTAATAAACAAACTGTTAAAATTTGTTAATAGAATTATACAACTCATACAAAACAAAAAGCAACAGTTTTTAGGCTGTTGCAAGTGGTAAGTGAGGTGATTCTTGTGCTTCACACACTTTTACCCGTACTCCGTACACTTTTACAATTCCACCGGTACTCTTAAAAATTAAAAAAACCCAAGTCGTTCAATGCGACTTGGATTTTTTTACAATTCTATATGTTTAATTGTTTTTTCAACTGCTTTTTTAATATGCAGTCCTTTTCAAGGCTCTGTTGGTATTCTGCCATTATATCATCAAGATATCTGTTAAAACCATCAACTTGTTTATAAACTATTTTAATTTCTGTATCATAAATCTTTGCAAATATTATAACACACCTTATATCTTT
>JAZNIQ010000134.1:0-3822 GCA_045577555.1 Candidatus Fimenecus sp. | reverse complement strand
ACGATCCGACTTAATAGTGAATAAGTGATAGCGAGACACCCGCACCCGATTGTGATTTCACATCAGGTGTGATATAATTATCCCGATAAATAAGAAATTGACGAGGTGTGTTATGGTTGGAATTATAGATGTTGGTGGCGGGTTAAGAGGAAATTATGTGAGTGGTATTATTGATTATCTTCTTGATAATTCTATTGATATTGAATATTGTTTGGGCATTTCTGCAGGAAGTGCAAATCTTATAACATACATAGCAGGCCAACGTGGAAGATTAAAAAGCTTTTACGAGGAATATTCATTTGAAAAACAATATATGAGCATAGGCAACTATTTCAGCAAAGGGATGTATATCAATCTTGATTATATTTATTCTGATATAACAAACAGTTACGGTAAAAATCCACTGGACTTTGAAGAAATAACGAAGTCATCTAAACAATTTGCTGTTGCAGTAACGGATGCACAGACTGCTGAACAAAAGTATTTTTATAAAAGCGATTTTGCCTATGATGACTTCACCTTGTTAAAAGCAAGTTGTGCATTACCTATAATAAATCGTCAGCCTGTTTTGTTCAGAGGTAGAAGATATTTTGACGGCGGCATATCTGATCCAATTCCTTATAAAAAAGCTTTTGATGATGGTTGTGATAAGTTGATTATCTGTCTGACACTTCCTATTGACTATAAGAAATCTGCTTTCCCAAAATGGCTTGTTAATCCGTTACTTTTTAAATATCCACAAGTTGCAAAAGCTATAACAACGTCACATACAATATATCATAATAGAATAAATGAAATTCTTAAACTTGAAGAACAAGGTAAAGTTTTAATACTTTATCCTGAAGATTGTTTCGGAATTAAAACAGCAACCAGAAATAAAATCGGTTTAAGTAAACTGTATGAGCTTGGCTATAAGGATGCCAAGAAGATAGAAAAATTCTTGAATTTATCCAACAAATAAAAGCACTTCATCTGAAGTGCTTTTGTTTGTTAGTTCGATTGCCACTTTCAAAAATATATTTTTGTTTAAAACTTCCTCACAAAACTGCATCTTTTACATAATTCTTCACAGGCCGTACGATTTGAAAACCCATTATAGATGTTTTGTGCTTTTGGGGAATTGATTATTTCTTCTAAATTCATTTCAAAAATATTTCCAAGATTGATTTCACCATTATTATCAAGACAGCAAGGGACAACTGTTCCATCGGCTAAAATGCCAATCTGGTCACGAAGACCATAGCAGAAAACATTTTCATTTACATTATTGCTATTAAGAGTTGGCCAGTCAAATTTATCTCCGTATTGTAAAAAGATTTTATTTCCTATTCTTGTGCCGTTTCGTTCCTCATTCCAAGGCTTTGGAAAATATTTTTCCACTTCTGCTAAAATTTCATCATTCAGACTATCTTTACCACCGTTGTTCCAAAGGCGTAGAACAACGATTTTTTTATTTTCTGCAGATTTTGCATATAAAAAGCAATCCTCTAAGTATTTTTCAAAAGAGATATTGTTGTTATTAGCCTCAAAAGAGTGTAGGGAAATAACAGTCTTATAGTGAGATTTGGAGTCTAATAGAATATTTTTATTTCTCTTTAAAAGCGTACCATTTGTGGTGATAATCACTTTGAATTGCATATCTTCCGCAATTTTTAAAAAACTTTCAAGTTCGGGATGGCAAAGAGGCTCACCAAGAAGATGAAAATAGATGTAATCGGTATAGTCTTTAATTTTTTTTAGCACAATTTTAAATTTATCTGCTGACATTCGTTCGGGCTTTCGTGTAGTGCCGGGACAGAATGAGCATTTCAAGTTACATATGTTTGATATTTCAACATACACCTTTGCAAATCTTTTCATTTTCTCACCTCATATAGAGATTATACCATAAAACGTACAGAGAATAAATATTTATTATTGAAAGTACTTTTTGTATGTGATAAAATTTCCTTGGGTGATATTATGAAACTTATTGTTTGCCTTGATGATAATAAAGGAATGATGTTCAATAAACGTCGTCAGAGTCGTGACAGAGCGCTTATTGAAAATGTTCTCGAACTTTGTAAAGGTGAAAAGCTTTACGCAAATGAATATTCTTTAACGCTTTTTCCTGAAAATGCAGTTGAAATCTTTGAGAATATTGAAAAAGTAAAAAGTGCATATTGCTTTGCAGAGAATTTTATGTTCGATGAAGAACATGTTGACGAAATCATTGTGTATAAATGGAACAGGGTGTATCCCGCAGATTTTTATTTCAATATCGACCTTAATGGTTGGCATTTAACCGATACAGTTGATTTTGAAGGCTCATCCCACGAAAAAATCACAAGAGAAATATATGTGAGGTAAATTATGAATAAAAAAATCCTATTATTAACAAGCATAATTCTGGTTTTGTTACTTGTTTTCAGCGGTTGTGGTGGCTCGCTGTTTAACGGGGATGTTTTTCCGGAAATAGATGATGTATTTACAGATTCTGAAACGGCAAGTGTAATTTCACTTAAAGATATTCCACTTTATTCTGAAAGTCCTTATGTTGCGATTAATGATAATCAACCGTCATTCGAAAAGGATGAATATACAACAAAAGCTTTTGAAACTTATGCGGAACTTGACCATCTTGGCCGATGTGGTGTAACCTTTGCCTGTGTTGGTATTGAAACAATGCCGACGGAAGAACGAGGTAGTATCGGTCAGGTTAAGCCAACTGGTTGGGTAACTGCGAAATACGATTTTGTTGATGGAAAGTATCTTTATAATCGTTGCCATTTAATCGGATTTCAGTTGACAGGTGAAAATGCAAATACAAGCAACCTGATTACAGGTACGCGTTATATGAACACACAGGGAATGCTGCCTTTTGAAAATATGGTTGCCGACTATGTAAAAGAAACTGAAAATCACGTGCTTTATCGCGTAACACCAATTTTTGACGGTGATAATTTAGTTGCAAGTGGCGTTCAGATGGAAGCCTGGTCAGTTGAGGACGAAGGCGAAGGTATTTGTTTTAATGTATATTGTTACAATGTTCAACCCGGTGTTGTGATTGACTATGCAACAGGAAAGAGTCAGCTTGACGATCGAGCACCAACAAACGAGGAAGACGATGTTAATTCATCCCAGTATATTTTGAATACCTCTTCAAAGAAAATACATGCCCCCACTTGTTCGGGTGCGAAAAATATGAACGAAAAAAACAGAAAACTTATTAAGGGTACACAGGTAGAGCAGTATCTTAATAAGGGATATGAGTACTGCGGAAGTTGTCTTAATAAATAAAAACAAGGAGCAAATGCCAAATGGCAAATGCTCCTTTTAACTTGTACAATTATTTATTTTTCCAAAGAAAGAGATTTGTGATTATTGAAAGTTCTTTTGCACGATTTTCAATGCATTGATGTCCGCCACCGATTACATTGTAAGTTGTTGCATCGGGGAAGGCTGAATTCATCTGGTCTTTCATCTGTGCATTAAGTATCATATCACCGCTTGCCTGTACTAAAAGTACCGGGCAAGTGATTTTATCTGTATTCTGAAGGTCGGTAGGTCTTACATTATACATCATTTCGCACATTCCTGCACCGAATCCGTCATATTGAACTGCATCTGTAACACCGTCAAGGTCATATTCGCTTGAAAACTTACAGTCGAGAGTTGCCATAAAAATTACCATTTTAACAAGTGGGTCAATCTCTGTTCCGTATTTGAAAAATGCATTCATAGTGCCTTTCATAATATCGGACTGAATAAGGTCTTTCATTTCTTCAGGAAACTCACTCTGTGGAGAAGTCGGATCGTAGCCATGTCGTTCTGTGAGCCAAG
>JAZNIQ010000133.1:0-3791 GCA_045577555.1 Candidatus Fimenecus sp. | reverse complement strand
CCTGCAAACGGAATGGAACTTAATTTTTTGAGCATTTTGGAATTTCCTCCTTTGTTTGATTATGGTGAGTAAAAGCCCACCCTCATTAATGTATTGACACCGTGATTATATTTCACGGCAAATATACCATTTTGACAGAATAGTATATGTTAAAATTATAACAAAGCAATTCAAAAAAGTCTATCTTTTTTTGAATTTTTTATACTATTAAATAGAATATTGGCGTTTAGCACATAATTTGCATATTTCTTTTGTATTTATTAACTATTTCTTACTACTTTTTTAAGTAAATTTACAGCTTTTGGAAGTGCTTCCTGCCCTACTGCTGCAACGGAAAATGCAATTTCAGCCTTATCCGAATTAAAGTTAGTGCCGAGCAACAAAATTCCTGCTTTTTTGGCAGCTTCACAAAGCTCAGCCGTGGACATTCCCACCGCCAGATTGCATCTAACATACAAAGGTGAATTTGTCTTTATAATTTTTACTTTTTCCTCGAAGTTTTCTACAAGTAAATCTGTTAAAATCTTGGATTTCTGCGCATATAAATTTCTCGATTTTCTTATCTGGGAATTAAGATGTCCGTCACGGATATAACTACACAACGCTATCTGGTCAGCCTTGGAAACTGTCTGGTTATACAGTTCTTTTTTCTGTTTGTATTTTACTGTCAAACTTTGTGGTAAAATCATAAAACTGATTCTGATTGACGGGAGCAAAAGTTTTGAAAACGTGCTTATATACACGGTATTCTCACCACCATCAAGCCCTTGCAACGATGGTGTAGGGCGATTAAAATAACGGAATTCACTGCCATAATCATCTTCGATAATCAACTTGTTATGTTCTCGGGCATATTCTACTAAATCCACTCTTTCCTTAACGCTCATAATATCACCCCATCGGGTTGAATATGAAGGTGAAGTGTAAATTATATTTCCTGTTTCATGACTGTCAGTTATCTTGAAACCGTAATCCTTAAAAACAGCTGTTCCTTGTTGATATGATAAATCATCAAAACATACATTTTTTCTGTTCTTTAATAAGGGACAAAGAATGTTTAATAGCGTTTGCACGCCTGCACCTATGACAATATTGTCTTCCGTGCAAACACAATTTCGGGTATTGCGGGTATAAACAGCAATTTCACGTCGCAAATCCAACTCACCCTGAGGTTCACCATAAAAAAGCAAGCGTTCATTTTGTCGCAATGCACTTTTGACATATCTGCGCCACAAAGCCATATTAAAACTTTCAGCATCTACACCGGCAGACACAAAATCATATAAAACCTCTTTTTTTTGATTAGTCTTTTCATTTTTTACTTCTTTCTTTTTAGAAACATTTACTCGTTTGGAAACATAATACCCACTCTGGCTTTTAGGCAAAACATATCCGTCGTCACAAAGGCACATATAACCTTGTTCAACCGTGGTTTTACTGACGCCACGTTCATCGGCACAACGACGGATTGATGGTAGTTTTGTACCCTCTGTAAGTTTTCCGCTTTCAATTAAATTCTTGTAATAGTCATATATCTGCATATACAATTTTCTGCTTTCCGCCATATAACTGTCCCCTTAAAAATTCTTATTTTTGTGCATTTATTTAAAGACACTTTTAGTATATTATATACTTGTATTTTTCATATTGCAAGAGGTGAAAACAATGAAAAGAATAGCAGTTATAAATGACCTTTCAGGGTTTGGCAAGTGCTCACTTTCTGTGTCGCTTCCAATTCTCTCTGCTTTAGGAGTTGAATGCAACCCCATACCCACTGCAATTCTTTCAAACCAAACGGGATACCACGATTTTTATTCTGTTGATTTCACCGAGCATTTAACCCCTTATATCGATGTGTGGAAGAAACAAAATGCAAAGTTTGATGCCATTTTAACAGGTTTTCTTGCAAGCGAAAAACAGGTTGATATAATACTTGATTTCATTGACTATTTTGGTAAGGATTCACTCGTTTTTGTTGACCCGGTTATGGCTGATGATGGCATACTTTATGACACCTACAACAATGCTCTTTGCAAAAAAGTGAAAACACTCACCAAAAAGGCAAATATCATTACACCGAACCTTACGGAATTATGTATTCTTTGTGATGCAGATTATAAGGAAATAAGCAAAGAAGAAAATTATCATAAAATTGAAACTCTTGCACATTCGCTTTTGAGTGACACAACCAAAGCTGTAATCGTTACAGGCATAAAGCGAAAAGATAAAATCACCAACATTTTTGTAGAAAAAGACCAAATTGGAACTATAAACCGCACGCTTTTAAACGGCAGTTATTCAGGCACAGGTGACATTTTTTCAAGCATTGTCTGTGGTTGCATTACAAAGGGAATGGACATTTTTGATGCAGTTAACCTTGCGACAAATTTCATCTATTGTTCAATAAAAAACACCCCTGCAGAGCTTGATTATGAGCCTGACGGAGTGAATTTTCAAAAATATTTGAAGGAGCTTATAAATGCAGAATAAAAAGTCTATTTTCAAAATCACAAGCACCGCTATTTTTACTGCAATTATTCTGCTTTCAACCCTAGTCATCAAGTTTTCAACAGGACTTGGTAAGGGTTACATCCATTTTGGGGATTGCTTTATTTATCTTTCGGCTTGTGTGCTTCCCTTCCCCTATTGTCTTATATCAGGTGCTTTGGGTGCTGCATTGGCAGACATTATAGGTGGATTTGCAGTGTGGGCAGTACCCACGGCAATTATAAAAATGTTGAATATCCTTCCTTTTTTGCTTGTTTGCAAAAATAACAATTCAAATAAAATTTTAAATAAGAAAACCGCTTTAGTTCCCGTTATTTCGGGAGCTATCACAATGGTTGGTTATTTTATTGCAGAATGCGTATTGTATTCTTTTGCATCTGCCACACTTTCAATAATCGGCAATACTATTCAAGCTGTTGCAAGTGGAATTCTATTTATAATAGTCGCAGGTGCTCTTGATAAAATGAATTTTAAATCACGAATTTTTAAAGGAGTTTAAATATGGCTGATATTGTTTACACTTATGGTAAGCAAGCTTACTTAAATATTACAAATGCTTGCCCTTGCAAATGCACTTTCTGTATTCGAAATAATGGTGACAGCGTTGGCGAAGCAACAACTTTATGGTTTGAGCATAATCCTACTATCGAAGAAATCAAGATTGAAATCGATAAATTTGATTTTTCGAAATACAATGATTCAATTATCATTTGCGGTTATGGTGAGCCGACCTGTGCCCTTGACAATTTGATTGAAGCTTGTAAATATCTGAAAAGCAAAGATATAAAAATCCGTCTTAATACAAATGGTCTTTCTGACCTTATAAATAAAAGAAAAACCGCAAAAGAAATCTGCGAAGTTGTAGATAGTGTTTCAATAAGTCTTAATGCTCCTACGGCTGAAAAATATAATCAGATTACACGACCGTCTTTTGGAGAAAAATCATTTGATGCAATGCTTGACTTCGCAAAAGAATGTAAGGAATATGGAATTCCGATTAAATTAACGGTGGTTGATGTAATCAGCAAAGAAGATATTGAAGATTGTAGAAAACTTTGCAAAGAAATTAATATTCCGTTAAGAGTAAGAGAATATACGGCAGAATAATCCAAAACAAAAAAGAACCAAACAACGCAAACGTGCTCTGCACAACAAATGTTGTTCGGTTCTTTTTTATTCTTCATCTCTAAAATCAAATAGTCTTACCGGAGATACCTTTAAGACATCACAGATTTGAAAAACAATGTCCAGTGAAACAGCGCAATCTGCAGTTTCAATACGAC
>JAZNIQ010000132.1:0-5607 GCA_045577555.1 Candidatus Fimenecus sp. | reverse complement strand
ACTACCACAGAGGTCGTCACGGTCGTCACGGTTGACACGGAAAACTGCATATTAATGAAAATAAATATGCGGTTTTCCTACCCCGTAGGGCGCAATAGCATCTTTTGAATACTCAAGTAGTCATAAGTGCTTTTGCGTTACTCTTGACAAGAGTAACAGAACCCTTTATAAGGTTTGTATATTATAAAAGACGAAAGGCAAGGTGGTTCTATAAGAAGAACGATAAGCGTAATGGTAGGCAAAGGCTCGGTCAATCATAACAGCAGAGAGTTCAATGCGAAGAACACAGACCCGGAAAGAACTCATCTGAATACCGAGTACTGCAACATAGATATAAAAGAGGTGTATCACTATTTGTTTGACTATGCACTTGAAACATACAACGAAAAACAAAAACGAGCCGACAGAAGAATCGAAAACTACTACGAAAAAATCAGAACAGGAAGACAGGAAAAACTTTTTCATGAAATCATAATTCAGATTGGCAATCACGAAGACACCAATGCAAAAACTCCCGAGGGTGAGCTTGCTGAAAGAATACTCGATGAGTACTATCGGGATTTTCAGAAACGAAATCCATACTTGTATGTTTTCTCTGCTCACCTTCATATGGACGAAGCAACTCCGCACCTGCACATTGACTTTGTACCGTTCACTACTGAAAGCAAACGGGGACTTGACACAAGAGTGTCACTCAAGCAAGCTCTCGCTAACCAAGGCTTCATCGGAAAGTCACGACAAGAAACTGAATGGAGCTTGTGGGTTGAAAGCGAAAAGAAAGCTCTCGAAGAAGTTATGAATCGTCACAGCGTTCAGTGGGAGAAGAAGGGGACACACGAAAAGCATTTGTCTGTGTATGATTACGAAAAGAAAATGCGCAAGCAAGAAGTTGAGAAACTAACTCAGCAGACAGAGGAGCTCAATGTCAAGGTTGAGGAGCTGACAGCAAAGTATGAATCACTTGCGAAGTACGAAGTGAACATAGATGAACTGACAGAAGATTTCTATGAGCAGGATGAGTTCAAGTTGCCTGAACCTCCGCCGCTTATGACCGCCAGAACTTACAAGACGAAATTTATTGAGCCTCTTTTTAATAAGCTGATTGGTCTTGTTAAAGGATTAGCAAAGCAGTGTATGGAGCTTCAATCCCGTGTGTTCGGCATGAAGGTAGGAGCAGGTCTTGATAAAAGAAAAGTTAATGAACTGTATGAGGATAACAGTTACCTTCGTGAAGAAAATCAAGAGCTCGTCGGAGATGTACTTAAGTTCAGACTTCTTCGAAAAGTTTTCGGTGATGAAGAGGTTGACAAGCTCGTTGATAAAGCAACGGAGCTTGAAAGAGAAAGCCGCAGGGCTCGCAATCGTAATCGCAGCGGTTGGGAACGATAAAATTTTTTGTTTAAGGAGGCATTAAATGGAAATAATAAAAATAAAAAATAATTTAAGAGGTGTGGCTTATTGCGAATAGAAGTGCGAGACGCTCCCCGCAAAGTCGTTTACTTCTGGTTATCAAAATCAGAAGCGGCAGACAAAAAACTGATGGATTCCCTGAAACTTCAATTCAAAGAATGGAAGAACAAAAATTACCTTCCTGTAGTTTTCGAGTCCGGCAGTGAAAGTCTTGAGGACAATATGTATATGCTGATGAAACGTAATATGGAGCTTTTGGCAAAGAAGTCAGAGCTTTCAATCTGACTTTAACGTGATGTGGTTACTCACATCACAATACATAAATCGTACTTGATTATATTACTATTGTATATAGATTTCTGTTTTACCGTCGGTGGAAAATATCGGCGGTAAAAATTTTTATGGAAAAGTGTTGACTTACTCCTAAAACTTGTGGTACAATGTTGTCAGAAACAAAGAAAAAATACAAGACTTTATTGAAAGAGTGATTGAAAATGAATGATAACATCCAATTGTATGAAAACCAACCTATCCGTTCTGCCTGGGATGAAGAAAAAGAAGAATGGTATTTTTCTGTTGTTGATGTGGTTGGGATTTTGACTGAACAGGAAACTTATGATGGTGCAAAAAATTATTGGAAGGTTCTGAAGCATCGCATCAAGGCGGAAGGTAATCAGTTGGTTACAAACTGTAACCAACTGAAAATGAAATCACCGAAAGACGGAAAAAAGTATCTGACCGATGTTGCCGACACCGAACAGCTTCTTCGTATTATTCAATCTGTTCCTTCACCTAAAGCGGAGCCTTTCAAAATGTGGCTTGCCGAAGTGGGCAGAGAGCGTATCGAGGAAACAATAGATCCGGAACTTGCAATTGACAGAGCGCTTGATACATATCTCAAAAAGGGATATAGTGAAGATTGGATTCATCAGCGTATTTTATCTATTCGTGTCCGTAATGAGCTGACAGCAGAATGGCAATCCCGTGGCGTTGAAAAAGGAAAAGAATATGCAATTCTGACAGATGAAATTACACGGGCCTGGTCAGGTATGACAACACGCCAGTATAAGAAACTCAAAGGTCTAAAAAAAGAAAATCTTCGTGATAATATGAGTACAACAGAAATAATTTTAAATATGCTTGCTGAAACTGCAACAAAAGATATTTCTGCACAAACTAAACCTGAAACCTTTGAAGAAAGCAGAGCCGTCGCCAAGCGTGGCGGTAAAATTGCAGGTAATGCGAGAAGGGAGCTTGAAGAAGAAACAGGAACTTCTGTAATAACAGAAAAGAATGCTGCCGAGCTTAACGCTGTTGTTACCGGAATGATAGAAGCTGTAGTGAATGATAAAAAGGAGGATTGAACATGATTGAAAAATTTGATATTGCCGGTTATTGTCGAATCTCAGTTGACCTTGAGCTTGACCGTGACAATACCTCAATCGAGAATCAGAAGGCAATCATTGAGGATTATGTGAAAATAAATTTCCCCGGTTCAACTCTTACTTTTTATGAAGACAGAGATAAATCGGGTTACACCTTTGAACAGCGTGACGGTTATCAGCAGATGCGTAAGCAGTTAGTCTCAGGCCGAAAAGATATTCTTATTGTCAAAGACTTTTCCCGTTTTTCAAGAAGAAACAGCCGTGGCCTTGTTGAACTTGAAGACTTACGTGATGCAGGAGTAAGAATCATATCTATCGGTGATGTTATTGACTTTCCGAATGATGACGACTGGCTTAAAATTCAGTTTCAGTTCCTTATAAATGAAATGCCTGTTACCGATACTTCGAAAAAGGTTCGTTCTGTTATCAAACGCCGTCAGTCAGACGGAAGGTGGATTTGTGCCGTACCTTACGGTTATGTTATTACCAATACTAAGACAATGGCGTTTGAGGTTGACCCTGTTCAGGCTGAGGTCGTCAGAGAAATCTTTTCTCTTTATATCGACGGTTGGGGCTACAAGAAAATTGCAAACCACCTGACCGAAAAAAATATTCCCACACCAAGGATGTGTGAGAAGGCAAGAAAAGAGGCTCTTGGTGAGGAGTGCAAAATCAAAGCAAAGCCTGTATGGAGCATTGTTACCATTCAGGGCATACTTGCAAACGATTTTTACATCGGTACTCTCCGACAGGGTAAATACACCCGAAAGAAAATTAACGGAGCCGACATCAAGATAGATGAAGATGACCATATAGTATTTGAAAATAATCACGAGGCAATCATTGATTACCGTACTTTTGCTCTTGCTAAAGAAGCTATGAAAAAACGTACCACCAACAATTACCGTGGTGTTAAGAAATACGACAATGTTTATTCAGGGCTTATGGAGTGCGGCGACTGCGGAAGTCCGATGTTTCCTATGAGCAGAGCCGATTTGCCCGACGCTTATCGATGCGGTGCTTATCATACAAGAGGTCTTAAAGCGTGTACAAGTCACCATACAAGAGTTGATATGCTTGATGAAACCGTCAAAGAGTATCTTACCGAAATCCGCATGACTTCTGCCGATATGATTGAAAAATTGCAGAAGGCTATTGCAGGAGAAAAGGATGCTATCAATAGTAACCGAAACACGGTAAATCTTCTTCAGAAACAGCTTGATGAAGCAAGAGAAGAACGCAAAATCTATATCAGACAAAAGACCAGAGAAGTAATAAAGCATCCTGAAAAAGAAGCTCACATTGAATCGCTTTATGAAGAAATGATTGCCGAGTGTGATGATAAAATTCAGGGGCTTGAAAATCAGATTGAACTTACTGAAAACAAGCATAACACAATCATAAGAGTTAACCGTATAGCGAATCTTGCTATTAATATTTTTGATGAAATTCTTAATAAAGAAAAGCTTGATAAAAATGACCTTGAGCTTCTTATTGAAAGAATTTATGTTTATGAAGACCATATACACATCAAATTAAAGGCAGATATAGAGTCGATTTTAACAAGCGGAATGCTTCCCGAACAGCAGGAGGAAGCCGTAAATTTTAATTCAGACATCGTAGATATCTCAGTATTCAAACGCCAAAAAGTCCTTAAAAGGAACAACCATAAGGACAAGGTTTACGATGTCAGTATTGTCAGTAACGGCGACCCTCTCGAAATCTATACCCAGGCGGACGGCGAGGTAATCTTTAAAAAATACTCACCCGTAGGTGAGCTCGGTGCGGATACGAAGCAGTATGTGGATGTGCTCAGCCGTACCACAGGCCTTGCCGCAGTGATATGTGACAGAGACAGGGTGGTAGCGGCAGCAGGTATGCCGAAAAAGGACATCGTGGGAAAGAGAATTTCACCTATGCTCGAAAGCTATATGGAAAGACGCAGCGGCTATACCCTCGGCACAGACAGTGATAACATAGTTGTTTCCGAGGATATGCCGAGAGATGTGTCGGTTATGTGTCCCATTATCGGTGCGGGTGATATTTTGGGCGCTGTGGTGCTGCTCTGTGATGAGAAAAAGAAAACTCCCGGCATAGTCGATGTGAAGCTGGCTCAGGTGGCGGCGGGCTTTATGAGTAAGCAGATGGAGGAATAAAAAAATGGTGGTGCTTTCATAGGAATGCACCACCATTTTTTATAGGTCTATTTTAAGTGCTGAAGCGATTTCGAGCATCTGCTTGCGAGAGGAGACTCCTAATTTACCGTAAATGTTTTTGTTATGGTATTTCAGAGTATTTTCTTTTATATTCAGTATAGTCATAATTTCTTTTGTCCCCTTGCCGTCAAGATATAGGGTGAATACAGTCTTTTCTGTGGGGGTGAGAGTTTTTATCTGTGATTCGAAAAAATCACATTGCATAAGAAAAGCTTCATCGTGACCGGTTGCTTCGTTATGCTGAGAGTTTTTTTCGTTATCTGAAGTTGGCGGAATAATAGATTCTTTATCTTTTTCGGTATCAGTGACTTCATTTTCTTGAAGCATAAAGCACAGACTGAGAAGGAATAATTCACTGATGATGTAGGAGACGGAAAGGAATTCGAAATCTATTTTTACTAATTGCTCGATAAGCCATACTCCTATATTGACCGTAACCGCAATTATGAGAATAATGACATGGTGAGTATTTGAATTTTTTCTTTTGAATGTAGCATATGCGGTACAGAATATCATTACGCTGAAATAGAAAACGAGATAAAAAAGATAAACGGAGTGCCACGAACCGTAAACCTTATCCAGAACAGTGACACCGT
>JAZNIQ010000131.1:0-2963 GCA_045577555.1 Candidatus Fimenecus sp. | reverse complement strand
TGTTCTTGTGGCAGGGGGATATGTTGGTAATATGTTTGGGGCGTTTAACAAAGGAAACTATGGTGAATATTCTCTTAAAAACATTACTATGAAAGAAGAGAGTCCCATCAAAGATAAAACCGTTATTTTCCTTGGCAGTTCTGTAACATTTGGTTACGGTTCTTTTGGTGTCAGTTTTGCGGATTACCTTGAAAAAACAGATGGAATTATTGCAGTAAAAGAAGCTGTTTCAGGCACAACCCTTGTTGATGTTAAATCAAATTCTTATGTTTCAAGGATGAAGGCTATTGATAAAAATATTCAGACTGATGCATTTGTTTGTCAGCTTTCCACCAATGATGCCACAAAGGAAATGCCTCTCGGTGAAATCAGTGAAGGCTTTGATTTGGAAAAATTTGATACTCAGACCATTGCAGGTGCTATTGAATATATAATTGCTTACGCTAAAGAAACATGGAATTGTCCCGTTGTTTTCTATACTCAGGCAAAGTATGATAGTGAGCATTACGGCAAAATGGTGGATTTGCTGTTGGAAATTCAAAAGAAATGGGATATTACAGTTATTGATTTATGGAAAGATGAGGAAATCAATAATATCACCGACGAGCAAAAAGAAATATATCTTGTTGACCATATCCACCCAACAAAAGCAGGCTACAAAGAATGGTGGCTACCTGCATTTCAGGAAACGCTGTATGAAGTTATTAAAAAGTAAGATTTAACAAAAAAACAAGAATCTGGTGGTGTATATAATGAAACTCAATTTTAATGAGTTTAACGGAAATTATGAAATTATTCACAACGGTTTTTCGTGGGTAAGTGACGGTAGAAAACCGCAAATAACTATCCGCGGAAAAAATAAAAAAGGTAAATATATCAGCAAGGTTTGTTCTTTGCAATCTGCAAGGAAAAAAGAAACAGAAACATCCGAAAGCAAAACAGTTACTGTTTATTCGGATTTTGTTGCATTTGGAAAGATTCTTCCGTTTCGCCTTATATGTACCGCTGAAATTATAAATGAAAACACAGTTGAGTTTTCGTTGAAGGCAGAAAACGAAAAAGATTATGATATTCAGGCTGTGTATTTCCCTGCACCCTTCAATTCAAAACGTAAGGGTAAGAATTCGTATCACGTTGACTCGATGCGTCAGGGATTTATTTTGCCTGACGGTCAGATAAAACACATTATACCAATGATGGGCTATACACACATTAAACGTCAGATAAATTCAGGAGATGTGTATATGCCTGTCTGGGGCAGAGTGTGCGATTCTCACTGCTTTACTGCCATTGTTGAAACGCCCTTTGATGCTTCAATGTATTCCTCTTTCGGAAAACACGGTGCATTTATTAACTCTGTTTATTGGCTTTCATCTTTAGGCAATTTATCTTACGAAAGAAAAATCCGTTTTATATTCCACGAAAACGGTGATTACAACACCGTTGCAAAGGATTACCGCAATTATCTGATTGAAAACAATCAGCTTGTTACAATCGATGAGAAAATCTCAAAGAATCCCAATATAAAAAACATTATCGGTGCACCTGTTCTTCATCACAAAATTTTCTCTAAAATAAATGAGAAATCGCAGTTTTATGATAAAAAAGTCTCTAACGAAATTCTTTGTGCTACATTCACTGAAAGAGCTGAACAAATCAAATATCTGTGGTCTCTCGGTCTTGATAAGCTGTATATACATACTGATGGTTGGGGTAAGGACGGATATGATAACAATCATCCTTATATTCTTCCACCCTGCGAGCAGGCAGGCGGATGGGAAGGCTTTAAAGAATTTTCCCGTGTCAGCCGTGAGCTTGGCTACGTTTTTGCTCTCCACGACCAATACAGAGACTATTATTATGACAGTCCTGTTTTTGATAAAAATAAAGCCGTAACGAATATTGACGGCTCAAATCCTTATTGCTCAATCTGGGATGGCGGTGAGCACACTTTTCTTTGTTCCTGCTTTGCTCTTGATGCGGTCAGGAAAACATATTCTGAGCTTGAAGAAAACGGCATAGATGTTCAAGGTGCATATCTTGATGTTCTTTCAATTATGCCCGGTGACGAGTGCTTCCACAAGGACCACAGAATCACAAGAGAAGAAAGCATGACGCTGCGTGGAGAATGCTTCGATTACCTTAATGAAAAAGGCTTTATTATGTCTTCGGAAGAGCCGGGAATGCAGATGCTCAATCATCTTGCGCTTGTTCATCACGGTCCTCACGCACTTATTCCGCAGGAAAACGGAAAAGCAGTGGGAATTCCCGTTCCTCTCGGCAATCTGGTTTATCATGACTGCATAATGGTACCGTGGAATTGGTTCAATAACTGGGGTATTCCCAAAGGTGATGACGGTGATTTGTACGGAGCACTCAATGCAGGTATGCCGTATATTCATCCTTATGGCAACGAACTGCGTAAAATAGGTACAGATAACCGAACTGCTGATGTTGAAATGATGAGCGATGAAAAACTGATAAAGGAATTGGAACGCATTGAACCTCTTTGCAAGCTTCAGGCTAAGCTTTACAACAAAGAGATGGTTAAGCACGAATTTCTCGGAAGCTATCGCAAGCAAAAAACTACATATTCCGACGGTACTTCGGTTATAATCGATCTGGATAATAACACTTATGAAATAGCCGAAAAGAGTTGAACACCGCACGGTTTCTTAAGGCAAATTTCCGCACTAACTGCGTCAAAAAGTTTGAAATATGGCGTATATTAAGGCGAAAAACGCTGTGATGTGCCGAAAGATTTGAATTTTAGGCGTACGGGGTTCAATTATTTTCGGCTATATCTGAATAATCTGTTAAACTTGAATTTAACGAGGTATGATTATGAAAAAAACTGTCTTGAAAATTATATTGATTATAATCGCTGTTTTGCTTGTGGTTGGTATAGTTTTTGGCACCATTCTTCACAACAATAAAATAAATGTTTCAAATACTGAGGAAAG
>JAZNIQ010000130.1:0-26134 GCA_045577555.1 Candidatus Fimenecus sp. | reverse complement strand
CATGAGCCTCTGTCCATTTGTATTTCCATACAGGGTCCTTAACACTTAATGCCGCTGCACCTGTAATTGCAAGTGATGGGAGGAGTTTAAAGATGTTACCACCTGCAACCTGTGGTCCGTAAGCCATACCCTTTTTGATTTCTTCGGTTGCTCTCTGGTCCATATAGCTGAATGCACGACGAACATAGTTTCCGTCTTTATCAACAAGCACCAAGCCCTGCATCTGTGAACAGAATGAAATACCGTAAATATTTTTAGGGTCAACACCTGATTCTGCCATAACCTTTTTTGATGTTGAACACATTGCACCCCACCATTCGTCAGGGTCCTGTTCAGCACCACCGTTAGGCATAATGTAAAGTTTATAGCCCTCACTCGCCGCTGAAATAAGTTCAATTGTCTTGCCTATTTTAAACAAACAAGTTTTAACACCGGTTGTGCCGATGTCAAACGCAAGAGCATAAATTTCTTTTTCCATTTTCTCTTCCCCTTTTATATAAACTAAAGCATATTTTTAAATTATATACTGCATTTTAGCATATTAAACTAAAAATGTACAGAGTTTTTTAATTTTCTGCTTTCATCATTTTCATTTCTTTTCTGAATACAAAAAAGAACACAATTGATGCCGTAATAATTGAAATTGCATCGGAGACAGGCTCTGCAAGAAACACCGCAAATACCTTATTTTCAAAAAAATTAGGTAAAATGTAAATAAGAGGGACAAGTAAGATTACTTTTCTCAAACAAGCAATAAAAAGTGATGCTTTTGCTTTGCCCAATGCAATAAATGTTTGCTGAATTGCCAGCTGAATTCCGAAGAAAGTCATAGCACAACCGTAAAGTCTTATACTCCACGTTGCAGTGTAAACAAGCGCAGGATTATCATTGAAAATATTTATGAAGAATTGCGGAAAAAGTTCGATAAGCACACCGAATACAAATACATAGGTAAAGCAGATTATAAGAAACGCTTTAAATGCTTGTTTTACACGGTCTGCATTTTTAGCACCATAGTTATAACTGATAATCGGTTGTGCGCCCTGACCGATGCCCTGTGCAGGCACCCAAGCCATCTGAAATACCGTTGTACATATTGTCATAGCACCAACAGCAATATCTCCACCATATTTCTGCAAAGAAGAATTGAATGAGATATTAATAACCGCCTCGGTTGCATTCATAATGAATGGTGAAATTCCAAGTGCCAAGACGGGCGCAAGAATTTTCGCAGAGGGTATAAGATTTTCTTTTTTTATTTTAAGTTTTGTCTGGTTACCCAAAAGAAAAGTAAGCACCCAGGCCGCTGAAACTGCCTGTGAAATAACTGTAGCAACCGCAGCACCTGCAACACCCATATCAAAAGCAAAAATAAATATCGGGTCAAGCACAATATTGCAGATTGCCCCTATAAGCACAGTCGCCATACTGATTTTTGTAAATCCCTGAGTTGTAATAAACATATTAAGACCCAAACTAATCATAACAAAAATCGAGCCTGCAGAATAAATCTGCATATATGGAAGTGCATAAATAATTGTATTTTTGCTTGCACCGAAAAACATTAAAAACTTTTCACCAAAAACCAAAAATACAACAGTTAAAACAACTGCAAATGATATAAGCAAAACAAAGCAGTTCCCAAGAATTTTTTCTGCTTTTTTTATATCCCCTTTGCCCATTTCAATTGCAGCACGTGGTGCACCGCCCTGAGCTACAAGCATTGTGAATGCAGAAATGAGCGTGATTATAGGTACACAAAGTCCAACTCCTGTAAGTGCCGCAGTGCCCACACCCTCCATATGACCTATGTAAATTCGGTCAACCACATTGTAAAGAAGATTTACAATCTGTGCGAGAATTGCGGGAATACTCAATTTAATTATTAATTTCCATATTGGTGCTGTTGCCAACTGACCTGAAATATCAAGTTTCTTACTCACCTTATCACCTGATTAAACATTCATATTTCTTAAGATATTCTGTCATTTCTTTTTCGTTAACATACTCCGTCAAACAGCCTACTCCGGTAACACATTTTCCTCCTGTAATATTGCCTGCCAGAATACATTTTCTAAAATCGAACTCATTATAAAGCCCATAGATGAAACCTGCAAGAAAAGCATCCCCCGCACCCGTTGCATCAACGCATTTGAATTCAGCAATATTATCTACCGTAAAATATTCACTATCGAACCCTGCACAGCCGAGTTTTCCAAGCTTTACAATGGGCTTTTCAAAGTATTCACCAAGAATTTTAAGAGCTTCTTTGTAATCCTTTGTCCCTGTCAGCTTTTCCGTTTCATCAATATTCGGTGTATAATAATCGGCAATTTCAATTAAATCACGATGTTTTTGAATTGACATATCTTCACTGTAACCGGTATCCAACACTAAAATCGTTCCATCTTTTTTTAATTCTTTATATACAGGAAGAATCTTTTCCTGCATAGCAACAATTTTTGCGCCTTTAAGAGAATTATATATCTTTTCAAGCATCTTGTCTGAATAGCACTCTGTTCCTCCATAGGATACAAAAGTCCTGTCCCTATCAGTAATAATGGCAGAAGTAACATTCAACGGATAATCTGTGCTTTCAAAAACATCATATTCTGTTCCGCTTTTCACAAGTTCATTTTTTGCAAACTGCGAAAACATATCTTCACCTATAAACGTGCCGATTTTTGCAGGAACTCCCAAGCGGGAACAATTTATTATTGTGGCGGGCAAACCACCACCAAGACAAACTTTAAATTCCTTTGAGTAAATTTCTTCACCCTCATTTGGAACTCTTGGCATCCCTGAATAAAGTAAATCCACATTAAGTTTTCCGAAAGCTGCAACAAAACTCATTTCCATTCTCCTGTAAAATCTTTATTCAGTCCAATATATTCATCCACAAGTTTTTCTGCAAGAGAATAAGAGCTCACCAAAGGATGAAGATAAAGACAGTCAACCGCACTTTCTCTGTCGCAATTTATAATCGCCTTTGAAGCCAATCTTTCATAAGCTTTAACTCTTGAAATAATTTCCTTGTTCTCTGCCGGAACATCACCAATCTTTATTGGCATTACTTTACCGTCAACAATTTCACAAGAAATTTCAACCGTATCGCTTTCATCAAGAAAATCAATTGCCTTGTTATCGTTTGGCACACAAGCAATCACCTTTTTATTGCTCTGCTGATTTTTTGCATCAATAATTCCAAGTGCGACACCTGCATAACCACCATCATCGGGAGCATACATATCAAAATGCCATGTGGAATTTCTTTTTTCTCCGGTTTCACTTGCCATATATGAATTTTCACGGAGGCCGTAATAATATTCAAATATTTCCAAAGCCTTTGAAAAATCGTTTTCAATGTCAATCTGAGATAATTCTTCTGTCATTTTTTCATTAATATCTGCAATCTGCTCACCACGGGTACGCTCTGCCTTGAGAATATTCTCTACCGCCTGCTCACGATTATAAAAATAGTACATATATTCATTAGGTACATACTGTTTGCGCATTAAGAAATCTTTACTGAAATAGCGCAAATCCGTGTTTTCATAAGCTTTATCATCACTTACGATTTTATTTGTAATATCCACACCGTCAGCCTTGATATATTTAAAAAATGATAAATGATTAAGACCGTAACAAAGAGCATCAAGATAGTTCTCGGAATACCCGTATAACTCCTCAAATCGTCTTAACATTCCGCTTGGAGCATCGCAAATACCATAAGTAAAATCATACCCCATGTCGCGCAGTGTCTGAGATACAACTCCTGCAGGATTGGTGAAATTGAACACCATAGCACCTGGTTTTGCATACTGCTTTACAAGTTCACAGTATTCTTTAAGAGCCGGAATGCTTCTCATGGCAAAAGAAAAACCTGCTGCACCCGTTGTTTCCTGACCGAGAATACCCATATTAAGTGCTATTCTCTCATCATGACAACGCATCCTGTCACCGCCTGCACGAATAGTAGTAATTACATAATCTGCATCTGTTACTGCGATTTTTCCATCTGTTGTCAGTTCAAAATTCAAAGCAGGACAAAGACGGCGAGAGACCTCTCTCGCCATCTTACCGTAAATATTCAGTTTCTTTTCGTCGTTGTCCATAAAGACAAGGTCAGTAATACCCATCTTTTCGGCTCTGCCCGCAATACTTTTAGCCAAAAACATTGAACGGACTCCACCACCGCCGATAACCGCAAGTTTCATATTTACACCACACAATTAATTAAAGAACATCAAAGACATTACTTTCACCTGTAATAAGGTTTAACTTGAGGCTTTTTTCAACGCCGTCTTCTGTAAAGTCAAGACGAATTATATCTTCACCAATAAATTCAGCCATCGTAACTTTATAATCTTTATCTTTAAAGAACTCTTTCAAGTATCCGATTCTGTTGTCATCAAAATCACCTGCGTTATCAGAAACAAAGAGAACATTTCCGCAAACGCTGTTAACTTTACCATGAAGGAGTTTCTGTTCCCAATTGTAACCGATATTAATATCACGAAGGAAGAATACATCAGGGTCGTTACAGAATGCCCTGCCATCAAGATGATTACGGAAAATAGTGTTAGTAATCGCATTCTGTGATGATGGAATTTCAGCATTGAATCTGATACCTGTTACAATAGAATTTATGTTAAGGCTCTTTTTAAGTTCAAATCTCCAGTTTTTATTTACATCACAAGATATACGGCAAGCATCAAAAATACCCATACAAGCACCAAGAGGCACACCACAACCTAAAATCCACTTATCTCCGCAAGCTTCACGGAGCAAGTCAACACCGTCACACATAATCTCACCGCGAGTTTTACCATTTCGTGGTTCTATACACTGGCTGTAAAGGAAGTCAAGTTTTACCATATCAAATCCCCATACGTTGAGGATTACGTCAAAAAACTTTTTAATATATGCACGAACTTCAGGATTGTAAATATCAAGGGTATATGCACCGCCCCAGCCCTGACAACCAAGCATTTTTTTGCCATTACTGTTCCATCTTATAAGCCAATCAGGATGCTTTTTAGCAATCATAGATGAGCGCTGTGCAGAGAATGGAGCAACCCAGATACCTGCTTTATAACCTTTCTTATGAATTTCATCAGCAATATATTTCATTCCTTTAGGGAATTTTTTATGGTCAGTAACAAGCCAGTCACCAACCGCGTGCTGATAACCATCATCAACTTGGAATATGTTAACTTCTTCACTTGCTCTGTCAAGACCATTAAGGTCACGGATAATAATATCTTCATTGATATTCTGGAAATAGTTATACCATGATGTGTAACCTGAAAGGTGTTTGATTGCTGGTTTTTTGCATCCAACAAAGTCAAAGAAATATTTATCCATTACATCATCCATATCACCTTCGATAATTGCAATGTCAAACATTTCATATTCCTGACCTGCTTTAAGTATAAGTCCTTCAACATCCTTTTTAACTCTGAACTTTTCATCGTTCATATCAACTTCAAAGATTGTGAAGCCTTTGCGTTCACTCTTTGAACCGTAAAGCTTGATTTCTCTTTCACCTTTTTCACGGAAATAGCAATATGTATAGGAATGAAACTTACCTTTTTCACCATATCCGGTTGCAAAATGATAGTCACCTGAAAGGCCTGCAAAATGTGCTGTAAACTTGGTGATTTTTGCCGGTTCAAAAAGTCCGTCAAATTTATCTTCTTTTGAAAACTCACGAGAAGTTGTCCAAGCCTGATAACCATTTGCATAAAAAAGGTCGTCATCATCAAAATCTTTTTCATATTCTACAACAAGGCTTTTCATCTCGAAACCTTTTTTTGCTGTGAGTACACCTTTGATGCTGTCATCTTTCTTTTCATAATCAAATGAAAAGTATTCGTTGTCAAAACTGTTGCAACGAACAATTGCACCATTTTCATTTAATTCAGCATAGAACTTACACATGGAAAAATCCCCCTTAATCAATATACATAATAATACTATCATATTAACAAATTAAAATCAACACAAATCCCGTTTTCAATATCATAAAAAATCTGCACAAAATATTTATATTTTATTTATTCAACCCGACAAGTGACTTTTGAATTGTTTTAATATATACTTTATACAGCATCTTGAAAGGAAGAATAATATGAAATTTGCGACACCTGCAAAAAACAAAAGCGGAAAATACCTTTTTGCCTATTTTGTGGGAAATGAACCCGAACAAGAAAGAATTCACTTTGCTGTAAGTGAAGACGGATACCATTTTGAACCGCTCAACAATAACCAACCTGTAATTATTCAGACAAAGGGTAAAAAATGTGTTCGTGACCCATATATTGTAAAAAGTAATGACGGATATTATTACATTATCGGTACTGATATGAAAAGCGCAGAGGGGTGGACCTCAAACCACTCTCTTGTTACATGGAAATCAAAAGATTTAACAAAGTGGACAGACGAAACAATCATTGACATCCGTGATTTTGGTGGCGATTTTGCCACCACAACAAGAGCCTGGGCACCACAAGCCTGCTGGGACAAAAATGAAAACGCATATATGGTCTATTGGGCACATTCCGACTTGAAAAATGATGTTGCACAGATGTATTATGCATATACAACAGATTTCAAAACTTTAACCGAGCCTAGACTCTTATTTGAACGTCCCGGTATCCAGACTATAGACGGTGATATTGCCTATAATGAAAAAAACGGAAAATATTATCTTTATTTCAAACACGATGAAGACCAGACAATTGCCTACGTGACGGCAGATAAACCGAATGGACCGTATTGTGATAATGCAATAGTTGTTTCTCTTGCAAAAACAGGTGTTGAAGGTAGCGAAATCTACAACATAACAGGCACTGACCAATGGGTTATGATTATGGATGAATATGGCACGGATAGATTTTTTATGCAACAGACAACTGATTTTGAAAATTTTCTACCTGTTAATCCAGATAATTACAGTATGGATTTTTCGCCTCGCCACGGTGCAGTAACACAAATTTCTGATGAGCAATATGAAATGTTAATAAAAAAATACGGAAAGTAAAAAACGGACAGAAATCTCTGTCCGTTTTTGCCTTATAATGCTTTGATTTTTGCAATGCATTCTTCACAAATACTCATTTCTGTATTTATGTTTTCTTCCGCTCCGCAGATTTTACAAACAGGAACAAGTTTTTCAATGATGATTTTTCCTTGCTTTTCTGTTATACAAACTTCTGCAAGGTCATCAATACCTGTCTTTTTTCTGTATTCAGAGGGGAGAACAATTCTACCCATATGGTCTAATTTTCGTACAAATTGTGTCATTTCTTTCACTCCTCAACTTATTTTGACATATTTTACCATATATATTAGCATAAATTTGTCGAAAAAGGTAGAATTAATTAAAAATTTTTTTATTTTATAATTTATTGAAATACTAAATACAATATGATAAAATACTCTAAAATTATTTATAAGTAGGCGAATGCGATGAATTATTATTTTTCAAAAAGGATTTCAGGTCTTCAGCCCTCTGCAATCCGTGAAATTTTAAAAGCAACTCAGGACCCTTCAATTATTCCTTTTGCAGCAGGAAATCCTGATGCAGCATCTTTTCCAATTGAGGAAGTTAAAAGAATTTCTGCAGAAATTTTTGAAACTGCTCCCGTAACAGCATTACAATATGGTGTTACCGAAGGTTATAAACCCTTGATTGAAAGACTTGCATCATTTGTTAATAATAGATACAATATCGGCAAAGATTTTGATTCTCTTATTATCACATCAGGGGCACAACAGGTTATGGACCTTGCAACAAAAGCTATTTGTGATTTGGGTGACACAGTAATTTGCGAATGCCCGTCATTTATTGGTTCGCTTAACTGCTTCCGTTCTTATGGTTGTAAACTTGCAGGCGTACCTGTTGAGGCAGACGGAATGAATATTGAAAAATTAGAAGAAGCAATAAAAAATGCACACAATCCAAGATTTATTTACACTATTCCTAATTTTCAGAATCCGTCAGGCACTACAATGAGTCTTGAAAAGAGAAAAGCCGTTTATGAACTCGCTAAAAAATATGGTCTTCTTATCTTAGAAGATAATCCTTACGGTGATTTAAGAGTTTCAGGTGAAGATGTTCCGTCAATCAAGAGTTTTGACGAAGATGGTATTGTAATATATGCAGGTTCTTTCTCAAAACTTTTAGCACCGGGCATCCGTGTGGGGTATATTGTTGCTCCGTCTCCTATTGTTGCAAAAATGACCGTTGGTAAACAGGCTTCCGACGTTCACACACCTGTGTTTTCACAGATGCTTGTTGACAAGTGGATGGAACAAAATGACATCAGTGCACACATTGAAAACATTCGTAAGATATATAGCAGAAAACTCAATCTTATGTGTGACCTTATTGATAGTGAACTCAGTGATTTTGTTAAGTATGTACGTCCCGAAGGTGGCCTTTTCGTATGGTGCGAATTGCCACAAAATGTAAATATGCTTGAATTTGTAAAAGATTGTATTGCAAATAAGGTAGCGGTTGTTCCCGGAACAGCATTTATGATAAACGATGAAGAAACAAACTGTTTTAGAATGAACTTCTCAACTCCTTCTGACGAAAAAATTGTTGAAGGTATGAAACTTTTAGGTAAAGTAAAGGAAAAGTATATTGGATAAGAAAAATTATACTCTCACCGACATATCTGTAATTAAGACGGTTATGGGGAAACATAACGTTACATTTTCAAAAGGGTTAGGACAGAATTTCCTTGTTAACCCCACCGTTTGCCCAAGAATGGCGGAAGCCGTAAAAGCCGGAGCAAAAGGTAAAATAGGTGTGCTTGAAATCGGTGCCGGTGTTGGCGTTCTCACAAAAGAACTTCTCGAAAGAGCTGACAAGGTTGTTTGTGTTGAACTTGACACAAGACTTTTCCCAGTACTTAACGACACCCTTGCAGGATATGATAACCTTACACTAATTAACGAAGATATTTTAAAAGCCGACCTTGACTCTATAATCAAAGAACATTTTGATGGAATGGAAATTTTTGTTTGTGCCAATTTGCCGTACTATATTACATCCCCTGTTATAATGCGACTTTTAGAGGAAAAACTACCTTTTAACAAGATAATTGTTATGGTGCAGAAAGAAGCCGCAGATCGTCTTTGTGCTAGAGTTGGCACAAGAGAAAGTGGTGCAGTTACCGTTGCAGTAAATTACTATGCTCAGGCACGAAAACTTTTCGACGTTTCTCGTGGCTCTTTTATGCCAAGTCCAAAGGTTGACAGTTGTGTAATAGAGCTTGACTTAACTAAAAAAGGTGATTACAAGGTAACTGACGAAGCACTTTTCTTTAAAATGGTTAAATCTGCATTTGCACAGAGAAGAAAAACCATTCTCAACTCACTTTCAAGTGGTATGGGAATAGAAAAAGATAAAATTTCTCTTGCCGTTGAAAATTCAGGGCTTTCTCTTACCGCACGTGCAGAAGCACTTTCAATGGAAGAATTAGTAACCCTGTCAAACAAAATCAGCGAGGTAAAATAATGAATTATAAATACAAAACTCGTGGCACCTGTGCCCGTGAAATAAATTTTGAACTTGAAGACGGGATTATAAAAAATGTTTCTTTCTTCGGTGGTTGCAACGGAAATCTCAAAGGAATTGCAGCACTTGTTGAGGGAAAAAAAGCAGAAGATGTGATTCCTCTTATCAAAGGACTTAAATGTGGTTTTAAACCCACATCCTGTCCTGACCAATTAGCACTTGCTCTTACAGAGGCATTAAATGAACAGAACAAATAACTTTAAACCGGCCTCAAAGACTGCTGTTGATTTGCTTAAGCAAAGTGGTTTCGAGGCATTTTTAATCGGTGGAAGTGTGCGTGATTTCATAATGGGATTACCCATTGGTGATATTGATATCACCACTAATGCAACTCCTACAGAGATTAAAAAGGTTTTTTCAGATTTTCGCGTTGTTGAAACAGGTATAAAACATGGCACAGTTACTGTGCTTATTGACAATGAAGCCCTTGAAATAACCACATACAGAAGTGAAAGCACTTATTCTGATAACCGTCATCCCGATAGTGTAACTTTTTCAAAAACGCTTTCGGACGATGTTGTGCGCCGCGATTTCACAATGAATGCCATAGCTTTTGATTTTTCTGAGGGTTTCTGCGACTTTTTCGGTGGAATTGAAGACATAAAAAGTGAAACTATCCGTTGTATCGGTAATGCTGAAACAAGATTTCGCGAGGATGCTCTGCGAATCCTCCGAGCGTTAAGGTTTTCTTCTGTTTTAGGGTTTACTATTGAAGAAAATACAAAAACGGCAATTCACAAGTGTAAAGAATTACTTAATAACATTTCTGCTGAAAGAATCCGTGAAGAGTTTATAAAACTTATCTGCGGTAAAAATGTTTATAACGTTTTGCAGGAGTTTCCCGATGTTATTTCTGTCTTTATTCCTGAAATTGAACCTTGTATAAAATTCCAGCAAAAAAACCGACATCATTGTTACGATGTTTATACTCATATTTTAAAAGCTGTGGAGAAAAGTCAACCCAACCCAATAACTCGTCTTACATTATTCTTTCATGACATTGCAAAACCTTTGGTTGCTCATTTTGATGAAAAAGGTGAACAACATTATTACGGACACCCAAAGAAGAGTGCAGAAATCACGGAAAAGATACTTACAAGACTTCATTTCGATAACGACACAAAAAACAAAATCGTCACTCTTGTTACTTTTCACGATTCACCAATTATGCTAAATAATTCTGCTTTCCCTGACAAAAAAAGACTAAAGAAAATCATGTCGCAGATTGGTGCAGAAATGATATTTCCTTTAATCGAAATAAAATACTGCGATAATTTTGCACAAAGTCCTGAATATTATCGTGGTGATGAATTCTATAAAGACACACAAACTATAATTAATGAAATTCTTACAGAAGAAGAATGCTTTTCCATAAAAGATCTTAAAATTAACGGCAATGATTTAATTGAAATGGGCTTTAAAGGAAAACAAATCGGTGTAATTCTTAATAATGTGCTGGAAAAAGTCATCAATGAAACATTAAAAAATGATTCTGCCGCCATTAAAGAGTACATTATTTCTTCAATTTCTATCTGATTCTTGACTTTATCAGATAAATTAATTATAATTTTCGGTGGAAATCAAGTTAACTATTATTAAAGGAGAAATAAAAAATGAAAAAAATCTTATCGATTATTTTGGCTGTGCTTATGGCATTTGCTACGCTTCCTACAGTATTTGCTGCAAGCACCCCTGTAATCACAACAAAGGCAAATAAAACATCAATTAAGGTTGGTGATGTTGTTACAATCTCCGTAAGTGTTTCAAAGAACTCTAAACTCTGTGCTTTGACTTATGAACTTAAATATAACACATCTGAATTCTCTTTAGTTTCAGGTTCAGCTAAAATCAATGGTGTATTTAATGCTGAAGCAGTAAACACATCAGTTGCAGGGAAAGTTAAATATGTTGGTGCTACAACAACTAGTATTGTTGACTCTGCTTCAACAATATTTACCGTTCAACTTAAAGCTAAAAAGGCAACAGGTAAGGTTACCGCTACAATCAGTGAAGCATATATTACATCAGGTACAGCATCTGAGACAAATGTTACATCAGCGGTTGCGTCGGCTTCAACAAAGAGCATTTCTTTCAAAGCTGCAGCAGATTATATTGCAATCAGAAAACCTTCCAGAACTCAAATCAGATATAAAGATGGAATTGTTCTCCATGCAGATGTTAACACATCCCTTCCTTCAGGTTCAAAAATCGTTTGGACTACTGATAACAAAAACTTCAAAACAGAAGTTGCAAGTAATGGTAGAAGCTTTACAATTATTTCAGATTCAACCGGAGATACAACCATCACGGCAACTCTTTACAACTCATCAGGTGCCGTTGTGGAAACAGAAAAAGTTGTAATGACTTCAAAGGCAGGTTTCTTTGATAAAATCGGTGGTTTCTTCCGCTGGATTTTCGGTTCAACAACAGTTTATCCCGAATAATATACAGCATAACATTACAGGACAGACAACTGATATGCACCTCCAAAAGTGTCTAATTTTTGGGGTTCACTTCAAACCAGTCTGTCCTGTTTTTTTGTATAAAAATTTGCTTTTTGTCGAAAACCGTATTATAATCAACCCGTAATAATATTATAGGAGGTAATTATGAAACGGTTTTTTTCTGTTGTTATTGCAATAATCCTTGTTTTCAGTTCTCTGTCAACCACCCATGCAATAAGCGAGGTTCCTGATAAAAAAGCAGTTCTTTCCGCACTATTTGAGGCAGATATAAATACTATTCGAGAAGCTATTGATAAGCGTGTTGTCTCTTGTGAAGAATTGACCTCATATTATCTTGATAGAATTGAAAAATACAACTCTTCATATAATTGTTTCATAACTCTCTGTGAAGATGCTCTTGAGGTTGCAAAGGAAAGAGACGTTGCTCTTTTAAATGGTGATAATAAAGGTTCTCTTTTTGGTGTTCCTGTTGTTATAAAAGATAATATGGATTTAAAAGATTATTATACCACGAACGGTCATCATCTTAAAGACAGTGAAATTGCGAAGCAAAATGCAAAGGTAGTTGATCTTCTTTTAGAACAAGGCGCTGTTATAATAGGTAAAACAAATATGAGTACCGATGCACAGGATGCTCGTACCTCTTACAGCAAAATCAAAGGAGAAACAAAAAATGCATATAACACTCTGCTTTCAGCAGGTGGTTCTTCCGGAGGTACTGCTGCGGCAGTAAGCCTTAATTTTGCTGTGGCAGGATTGGGTACCGATACAAACTCGTCTTTAAGAATTCCTGCAATTTTAAATGGTTGTGTTTCCTTGCGTACAACTCTTAAACAAATATCTTTTGACGGTTGTACTCATCTTAATAACAGTCGCGATGTGATAGGTGCAGTAACAAGAACCGTCTGCGACCAGGCTATTATGTTGGATGTCTTAACAGAGAATAAATACTCTTACGAACATAATCTTGACGATAATGCTATAAAGAACTTAAAATTTGGAATTCTCTCTGAACTGACTTACCCCGTTGACACTGCAGTTATTACGGAAGAAGATAAAGATTTAAGAGATAAAAAAATCAAACAATTTGATTTGCAATATCGAACAGAAGAAAATATCGACAAAGAAGTAAAAACTGCTTTTGAAACCGCGGTAAAACAGTTAACCGTCTGCGGTGCAGAGGTTGTAACTGTTTCAATGCCAAATCTTTTTGAGTCTGCTTACCCTACTTTTGCTAAACACGAATTCTCCATAAAAAAAGCATTTTATAATGAAATCAAGGCTTTTATGGAACAAAATGACCTTGATGCAATAATATTCCCTACTTATCTGTCAACTCCTCTGAAAACAGGAGCTGACAACATGGGTAAAAAATGGAATGTCTGGAGTCAGGTATTTTTGAATAATTGCCGTGTTATTTCTCCCTCAACAGGTATGCCTGAAATATCGCTTTTAATCGGCAATCACTCTTCGGGTGCAGGTATAGGAATGGAAATTTTAGCAGACAAAAACTGTGAACAACTACTTTTAAACATCGCATACACTTATTCACAAAAGTACGATTGCAGAAAATCCCCCGCAGGTGCACCGGACTTATATTTAAAATGGAACACGGGAAACCTGTGCGAAATCAACGCAAAATATGAAACTTCTATTTTTTCTGACACAGTTACCGAAGATGTTAATACAGATAACTTCACAGAAATAACAAAACCAAGTAAACCCGATGAAACTATTTCACACGTAACCAACGCAAGCGGTGACACACCACAGGAAAAACCATCACCAAATCCTACGGTAATTATTGCAACCATACTTTTAACTGCAGGAGTAATAACCTTTATAATCATTAAAAAGGTAAAAAATAAACCCGAATAAAGTAACAAGGACTTATCAAAACGATAAGTCCTTATTTTATCTAGAATATTGCACTTTGACTTCTTTCATTACTGCGGAGGCTATTGGTACAGCACTCTTAATGGCAGATGTTGTGTCTTCAACAACAACAATAATTGCAAAGGGCATTTCATCAAGTTGGGAATAGCCCACAAACAAAGCGTTTGGTTTAGCGTCTTCATCGTCGCTTATTTCAGCTGTACCCGTTTTCCCGCACATTTTCATATTTGGAAAAAGTGAATCCCCATATTGGTTTTTCACATTGGAACGAAGTAAATTATCAAGACTTTGTGCAACTGCAACATTGAATAATTCTTCCTTTTCCTCTGTTTTTTCAAGGAAAACCACTTCACCTTTGGGATTTTTTATCTCACTCACAAGATATGGTGAAACTGCGATGCCTTTATTTGCAACAGCAGAAATAATTGTGAGCATTTGGCAAGGATTTATTAGTGTTGTGTATTGACCTATTCCCGCCCAACCAATATCAAGTGCAGAAGACTGCGTTAAGTCAATTTTACTCTTTGCGCACTTGATTTTGTCACTTACCATTATATTTTTCAAGTTAAATCCAAGTCTTTGAGCCGTTTCGGTAATTTTTTCACCGCCAAGCTCATCTGCAACCAAAGCAAAAACACAGTTACAGGATTTGTTCATGGCTTGTTGAAAATCAATTTCACCATGAGTATTATTACATATAACATATCCTTCACCAATCTGTACTTTTCCTTCACATTCAAAGGTGCGACCATAAATATCGGGAATATTTTCTATAGCACAAGCGGCAGTAATAACTTTAAAAGTGGAACCCGGAGTATAAAGACCTGAGAAAAATCTGTTCATATATATGCCATCATATTTCCCTGTTGTGTCAGTCAAAATGTCTTTAGGCTTATTGAGTATATCATATGTTGGAGTTGAAACAATACATAACAACTCACCTGTTTTGTAATTCATAACTGCAACTGTGCCCTTTCTGTTTCCGAGTGCCTTATATGCTGTTGCACAAACTTTGGAATC
Organism: Candidatus Fimenecus sp.; assembly: GCA_045577555.1. Lineage (GTDB taxonomy): Bacteria > Bacillota > Clostridia > Oscillospirales > Acutalibacteraceae > Fimenecus. Next base: position 11,161 of record JAZNIQ010000130.1, on the reverse strand, counting down.
AACAGTTAAAATTACATCATTACCTTTTCCGTATCGCTTAAGATTATAAATACCATCAATGAGAGTATATCCTGTCAATTCATCCTTGAAAGATGTGTGGATACCGCTTGCAATATATCCTGCACTGTCACCCACCGTATGAAGTGTAGCAAGTCTGACATTTCTATTTTCACTATATACTCTTATTCCGTTTTTCGTTGAAGCAAGTACATTACCTTTAATATCTTTAATGTCACCTGCGGTTGCAAGAGTTCCTGAAGAATAAAGGTGTTTGTTTGCTCTGTTCATTGCCCAATCAGCTGAATTACTAACAAGGTTATAAAATAACAATCCGCATCCTGCAAGGAAAAGAAGAATTATTGCATAAAGTGTTAATGCTCTGCGAGAAATAGATTTCATTGACGAACACCTCCATATCGGTAAGTGCTACGGTCAACCGCTTTTATAAAAGCTAAAAGCAGCCAACAACTTATGATACTTGAACCACCTCTGCTGACAAACGGTAATGTTACTCCTGTTAACGGCAAAATGTCATTTACACCAAAAACATTCAATGCTGCTTGAAAAAGCATAAGTGTTGATGCAGCACAAGCACAGATTGCATAAAATGATGAACGAGCATATTTTGAATGACGAATTGAATATACAAGCAATGCAACATAGGAAAGCAAGATTGCGCCCGCCATAATCATTCCGAATTCTTCACAAACAACACCGAAAACCAAGTCCTCCGTTGCAGCAAATATATGACGGAGTTTTCCGTTTCCGAGACCAACACCGAAAAGTCCACCACTTGCGGAATAAATCATTGTTCGCGTCTGCTGATAACCTGATGTATCAAAATATTCCCACACATGACCATAGGCGGCAAAACGATTAGCAACATAGGGACGGAACAACAAAACCAGCAGGCCACCCATAAGTGCAACTGTACAAACCAAAACAATTGTTCTTATATCACCCGAACGCATAAATGAAATTACAACAAAAGTGAAAAAGAAAATCAGTGCCGTTCCAAAGTCGTACATTAAAAAAAGTGCACCAACACAGGCAAAAGCAAAAATAATAAACTTTGTCAGACTGCGGTTGGACTGCAATTTTTCAAGAGTTGCCGCACCAACAAAAATAAATGCAACTTTTACAAGTTCTGATGGCTGAATTGATACTCCACCAACATAAATCCAGTTTTTTGCACCATTGGTAATCTTTGCAAAGATAAGAGTAAATGCCAAAAGTCCTACAGCTAAAACAGCAACAGGCACACGAACTCCTATGCACAATTTTAAATCACGCATAAACCATTGTAAAATCACAAAACCTGCAATGCCAATAACAACAGCAATAAACTGCTTGATAACGCCATCAGGATATACACTTGCAGTTATGGAAAGCCCTATAGAGGTAAGTAAAAATGCAATTAATTCAACCTCAAAACCTCTTCGTTTTAAAATAAGACGAGCACCGATAAAATACACATACTCAATTAAAATATATCCGCCAAAAGAAATAAAAATATTATAAATATATTCTTCCGCTACGGAAGTAACAAGCGAGAGAAGACAAATCAACTGAAATAGTGTTATTACAAACAACATTATATACGGATTTACATTTCTAACTTTTGTCTGTTGCATATTTTATCACCTGCCTTTTTTCAATCAAATTCTTTCATTCTTCCTCATAAAGAAAAGCAAAATCTCCGATTTTAATAACATCTCCGTCATACAATCTAGAGGTTTTTATAATTGTTTTTCCATTAATAGTGGTTTTTGTAATTGTACCTGAATTTTTGATAAACCACATGTTATCGTGTTTAAATATTTCCGCTTGGTTACGTGACACATAGGGTGCGGAAATTTCTATGTTACTGCCTCTTTGTCTGCCGATTGTTATAAAATCACCATCGAGTTGAAATTCTGTTCCGTCAACAATATTCACAAGTTTTGAACGATTGAGTTTTTCATTCTTTTTGTGTTTATAATCATTATTTCCGTCATTGCCAATATAAAACTTCATAATTGCAGTACCAAACGCAATTACATCTCCATCAGAAAGTTTTGCCTGTTTTTCAATTTTTTGCTGATTTACATGCACCCCTGTTTTTGATTCTGTATCAAACACATAAAATCCATCTTTTCTAAGAGCTACAACTGCATGAGAACGTGAAACAGTTGAGTTTGAAAATGTCACATCACATAATTTGCTTCTGCCAATGGAAGTTTCATAACAAGTTATAGGATATTGAGCATCATTTGCCATATCCACAAGTACTGCATAAACCTTTTTATCGGGACGCAAACGGATCAGCGACCACACACAGTTAAAAATAACCACTATAGCCAGAAAGCAAAGAATATAACGTAATACATATTCAAGATTTTCCATTCTCGTCCCTCCTTTTTATATTATTTCCACATTTATACTACTAGGATAACTTTTAAAAATATTGTTGTCAATGAAATTTAAAATAATGTAACAATTTTTAATTGTTCTGTAACATTTTAAGTCCTACATGCTTTATTGACAGTATTTTTTACCGATGTTATACTAATTTTATAACAAAGAAAGGGTTGGTGTTATGAATCAAATAAAAAAACTTTTTAAATCGGCAACTTATCCTGCCACTCTTCTTTCCTTGTCGGTTATCGGCTTAATTGTGTTTTATGCAGGAAGAATGCACTGGATTTTTATCGAACTGACGCTGAATGCTGAAGGATTTCTTTACAAACTTTTCTGTACTCTCGTAGCAAGTACAATTTTCCTTTGTGTGCTGACCGTATTACGGCTAAAGAATGAAAGCATAACTAAAAATAAACTCTATTCTGTTTTGCTTTTTATTTTTACACTCACAACTGCTTTCACGATAATCTTTGCAACTGTTTATACAGTTATTGCCATAACAGGTGAAATGAGATACGCAATCTCCCTATACCTCAAAAATTCACTTCTTCTTGCGGCATTATTTGTCTTTGTACCTTTTTCAATTTTATTCTTACCAAGGTTTAAAGACAAAACACGGAAAACGTTGACTGCTGTTATACTCACCACAACGCTTTTGATAGGCCTTTTTCAGCTTTTCCCAATTGTACCATATAAAATAACCTCCGCACCCTCTGTTTTTGATAACGGAAACGGTTACAGCGTTGTTTTTTCAACAAACAAATACGGCTCGGGTTATGTCGAATATAATTATAATGGAAAAGACTATAAAGTTTTTGACGAATTAGGTGGAAGACTTAACACAGAATCAAAAATTCACAGTATTTCTGTTCCGTATGAACATTTAAGAAACAACACATATTCAATAGGCTCAACACAGGTTTTTGAACAATATAGTTATGGTAGCCGTCGCGGAAAAACTGTTAACTCCGAAAAATATACACTCAAATATAATGATAGTGAAAACCAGACTTTTTTAGTTGTTTCTGATTGGCACACAGAACTTAAAGATGCATACCAGGCAATCAGTTATGTTGGTGACTATGATTCAGTTATTCTCCTTGGTGACTCATCACCTGGAGTAGATTTCGAAGAAGAGGTTGTAAGAAATACTGTAGAATTTGCAGGTGAAGTTGCAAAGGGAACAAAGCCTATTATATATGCACGCGGAAATCATGAAACTCGAGGAGCATATGCAGCTAAACTTCTTACCGCTTTAGGATTTGACGAATTTTACTACACAACAGACATAGGCCCATATTCATTCGTCGTCCTTGACAGCGGTGAGGACAAGGAAGACTCACATCCTGAATATGGTGGTATGAATAATTACGGGACATATCGTGCTGATATGATTGACTGGATGAAATCAGTTAATCCAGACAATGAAAAGGTTATTTCCATTTCTCATTCCTGGACTATTTGTGATGTCGAAAAAGAATTTTCAACTATAGGTTGGAATGAACTTGACCGTATAGGTACAAGACTTATTCTTTCGGGTCATAACCACGAATGTCGGTTACTTGGAAGCACCAACAACGAAAATGAAGTATCAATGCTTTCTGCTCACCCCGATATTGTGGGATACATAGACGGCGGTAAAATGAACAACGGTTTTGTGGCATCAAAAATGACGCTTTCCCCTAATGGATTTTTACTTGAAGCATTTGATAATAACGGTGAAAAAATCTTCAAAGAAAACTTTAAATGGTAACAAAAAATGGAGTGTCTAGACACTCCATTTTTATGCCATTTCTTTAGCAAGGTTTTTAATCTGTTGCAAGTTTTCTTCCTTTACGGCTGAATGAATTGTAACAACAGTTTCTGCAAATTCTAAATTCTTGCAAAGTTCAAAGGCCTTTGTGATTTTGTTCTTCACAATAGGAGCCCATGAACCATTTTCAACAATACCAATTTTTCTGTTTTTGTATCCTCGCTCAGTAAGTTCATTGATGAATTCTCTCATAAATGGAAATAAATCGCCATTATATGTTGTTGTAGCAAGAACTATTTTTCCGTAACGGAAGGCATCTTCAACAGCCTCTGCCATATCACAACGTGCAAGATCATTTACCACAACTTTAGGACAGCCTGCATTTTTAAGTTCATCTACCAAAATCTCTACCGCTTCTTTAGTATTGCCATAAACAGATGTATAACAAATCAAAGTTCCTTCACTTTCAACACCATATGATGACCAAATGTTGTAAAGATTAAGATAATATCCAAGATTTTCACTAAGTACCGGACCATGCAATGGGCAAATTGTCTGAATATCAAGTCCACCAAGCTTTTTCAGAACCGCCTGAACCTGAACTCCGTACTTACCTACAATACCGAAATAATAACGACGTGCTTCGCAAACCCAATCTTCCTCTATATCCAATGCACCAAATTTGCCAAAGGCATCCGCAGAAAAAAGAATTTTTTCTGCACAGTCGTAAGTCATCATAACCTCAGGCCAATGCACCATGGGCGCTGTGTAGAAAGAAAGTGTATGTGCACCCAAATTCAATGTGTCGTTATCACTTACAACAAGTCTGCGGTTGGCATAATCCGTGCCAAAAAACTTATTCATCATCACAAATGCACGGTCTGTTGCAACTATTATTGCCTTTGGGTATGCTTGTGCAAAGCGATTAATATTGGCGGAATGGTCAGGCTCCATATGCTGAACGATAAGATAATCCGGAGAAATCTCACCTAGTTCATTTTTTATGTTCTGCATCCATTCCTCAAAATAGTTTTTATCAACAGTATCCATAATGGCAACTTTTTCATCTCTTATAATATATGAGTTATATGCCATACCATTTGGAACAATATACTGACCTTCAAAAAGGTCATTTTTGTGGTCATTTACTCCTATGTATTTTACATCCTTAATCATTTTTATCACCTTTATCCTATTAAAATATCAAATACTAACATCAAGCAAAAACCTGCAAGTAATGAGTACGTTGCCCCTCTCTCACTGCCGTGGGAATGAGTTTCAGGTATCATCTCATCACTTATCACGTAGAGCATTGTGCCACCTGCGAATGCAAGAGCAAAAGGTAAAATTGCCGTTGAAATTGTAACTGCAAAATAGCCTAAAAGTGTGCCGATTACTTCAACTACCCCCGTAGCCACTGCAATTAAAAAAGTTCTTCTATGACTGATTCCTGCCGCAAGCATAGGAGTAATAATCACCATACCTTCAGGAATATTCTGTAAAGCAATACCACCGGCAATTGTTATGGCATCTGCCATATTACCCGTACCAAAACCAACACCTGCAGCAATTCCTTCGGGCAGATTATGAATTGCAATAGCAATTACAAAAAGTAAAACCTTATCAAGTTGTTTTGTTTTGTCAGGATGCCTTTCCTGATCCACGCCCGTAAGCCTATGAAGATGTGGTACTATTTTATCAATAAGATTGACACACAAAGCACCACAGAAAACACCTATTACAGTTACAACCCACGACCATTTTCCGCCATATTCCAAAGAAGGCAGAACAAGACCGATTACTGATGCCGAAAGCATAATGCCTGCCGCAAAAGACAGAATAATATCGCTGAATTTATGACTAATTTTTTTGAATGCAAATCCAAAAATTGCACCGATTATGGATGCGCCACCGACACCGAATGCTGTCAGCAACACAATTTTCATATTTTCCACCCTTTCATGTAAATTATATTTCTGTACTACTATATTTATTTTATCATAAAAGAACGAAAAGGAAAAGAGGATAATTTTTGAAAACACTCATTTTTCAATAATATTTTAAATGCTAAAAAAATCCTTGCATTTTCTATATCAAGGTAGTATAATGCGGAGTGGTTTTAAAAAAGGAGCATGAACTATGGTTTTATTATCTATTTCAATTGCACTTCTGACAGGGCTTTTGATGACACGTATATTCAAGCGATTTCATTTACCTGCCGTAACAGCATACTTAATTGCAGGTGTTTTAGTTGGTCCGTATTTTCTTGGATCATTAGGAATTGATGGCTTAGGATTCAATTCAGTAGAGGGCATTGAAAAACTCTCTCTTATTTCAGAAGTAGCATTAGGTTTTATCGCTTTCTCCATCGGCAATGAATTTCGTTTGGAGGAATTAAAAAAGACAGGTAAACAAGCAACTGTAATCGGTATTTTTCAGGCACTTGCAGCTACTCTATTAGTAGACTTAGCACTTTTAGTAGTTCACTTTATTATGCCGGATAAATTGACACTCCCGCAGTTACTCACGTTGGGTGCTATTGCAACAGCAACCGCTCCAGCAGCAACACTTATGGTTGTGCGTGAATACAAGGCAAAAGGTCCGTTAACCAGTTTGCTTCTTCCCATTGTTGCCTTGGACGATGCAGTAGGTCTGATAGTCTTTGCTGTTTGTTTCGGTATTTCAAAAACATTGGTTAGTGGAGAAGTTGATTTGATTTCAATCATTGTAAATCCATTGATTGAAATTGTACTTTCAATTATTCTCGGCGCAATAATGGGTTGGTTGTTAACTCAACTCGAGAAATTATTCAATTCAAATACAAATCGTCTTAACCTTACCATTGCCTTTGTATTTTTAACAGTTTCACTTACAATGATTAATTTTAACATAGGTCCTGTGCATATAGGGTTCTCATCACTTTTGGTATGTATGATGTTAGGTACGATATTCTGCAATCTGTGTCCGCTTTCACATGACCTTATGGGTGCTTCAGACAAATGGACATCTCCGCTTTTCGCATTATTCTTTGTAATCAGCGGTGCAGAACTTGAATTGAATGTATTCCTTGATGGTGCTATTGTAATCATAGGTATTGTTTATATCTTGTTCCGTTGCTTAGGTAAGTATTTCGGTACAGCCATTAGTGCAAAAGCAACAAAATGCAGTTCTAACATATGTAAATATCTCGGCATTACTCTTTTCCCTCAGGCAGGTGTAGCACTTGGTATGTGTGCAACCGCTATGCAATTAGGTGAACAAGGAAATCTTATCCGAAATATTACACTTTTTGCTGTGCTCGTTTACGAAATTCTCGGCCCAGTAATGACACGTGAAGCACTGAAAGCTGCAGGTGACATTAAGGCAAAAACACACGACGTTGTTAATCGTCGTCAAGAAAAACTTGAAGAAGCAAAAAACAGAGAACATACTCACTACGGTCAACACCATCATAATAAAAAATAAATACACTAAAAACAGGACTTGGAATTTTTCCAAGTCCTGTTTTACTTAATGATAACATCAAATTTAAACTTACGTTATACGATTATAAATGATATAAACACAACTAGTATATTGTTTTTACAATTATTTGTGCCATATCCATGCTTTTTTTCGTCTGGAAATAGTGAGAGTCCGCATCGATATAGTGCACTTTATCAAAATTCATTGCAATCAATTTCCATAGTTTTTCAGCATCTTTATAATTCTTTGTAAATACATCAGTTTTACTGATTATTACAGATGTTTTTGCATTAATTTGTCGTGCTGATTTGTAAAAATACTCCGTCATAAAGTCGGTATCCTTACGGAATTTGTCAACCATACTGTATTTGCTTTCGACAGATATTTTCTCAATTGGCGCTCCTGCTTTGATAAGTTTGCGCTGAATTGAGTTTTTGAGTATATAATTCCAAGCATTGCGTTTGTGTGGCTTTTCAGGTGGAATAAATCCGCCTGTAATATAATTAGAAACCGTCACATCCTGTGCCTCAAGAATATTTATAAGCTGTAATGCAACCGCTGCGCCTGCACAGTGTGAGTAAATAGAAATCTCTTTTGATTTTGCAAGTTTACTGATTGTATCTGCTACCACTCTACATTCATCATAAGAACGAAGATAATCAACATAGTAAATTGATAAATTAGAATTGAGTTCCGATAACTCTTTTGTAAGAGCTGCAAATGCAGATGCATCACCACCTGCATAAGGCACTAAAATCAATGCCTTTTCTGAATTGGTTACGCTTCTCAAAGTATGGAAACCATTACCATCAGGAACAACATCCTCGTCAAGAAGTTTTGCAATTTTTTCCGGTGTTGAATTTGCAATAAAATCAGCCGCAGAAATGTTTTTCAACTCGCTTTCTGATAAAATCGAAATCATATCAAGGCTTGTACCACCTAAATTAAAGAAGTTTTCATTTTTTCCTACAAAATCAATATTAAGTGTTTTTTGGAATAATCCGCAAACCATTTTTTCAGTATCAGTTACTGGTTCTTCTTTAATAACAACAATATCAAATATGACTTCAATATTTTTAAGTGCCTTTCGGTCAAGTTTACCGCTTTGATTGAGAGGCATTTTTTCAATAAACTGAAGTTTTCCCGGCACCATATACTGAGGCAACTTGCTTTCACAATGATTTATGATTTCATTAGTTGCAGTTTCGTCACCGCAACAGAATGCAACAAGCATGTCTTGTCCATTATTCTGTTTAATCATCACTGCAACCGATTCAACACTTGAAACTTCACTGATTACCTTTTCAATCTCACCAAGTTCAACACGCTGACCATTGAGTTTGATTTGACCATCCATTCTTCCCACATAACAGATATTACCATCTTCTCTCCAGTATGCCAGGTCTCCTGTTCTGTAGAGTTTTCCCTCTCCAAACGGATTGTCAATGAACTTTTCGTTTGTGAGTTGTTTGTTGTTAAGGTATCCTTGTCCTACATTTACACCACCAATGCACAATTCACCTATTACTCCTATTGGTATTGATTTTATGTGTTTGTCAACTATGTAAAGTTGGGTGTTGTATATTGGTTTCCCTATCGGTACAGGGTCAACATCTGTTGGTACACACGGATAGTAGCTTACATCCACTGCACATTCTGTTGGTCCGTAAAGATTATGCATCTGTACCTTGTTGTAGTCATAAATATTGTAAAATCTCTTAATATGATTTGCTGTTAATGCCTCACCTGAAAGGAATACATATTTAACAGTTTTAAATTTGTCTTGTTCTTCAGGATTATTCTCAAGATATGTTAAGAACAAATCAAATACTGATGGTACAAAGTGTATATGTGTTACCTTATTCTTCTCTGTTTCCTCTAGAATCTTTGCTGGTAAGAAGTGTTCATCAGGTTTTGACGCACAAAGTGTTCTGCCTGTAATTCCCCACCAGAAAAGCTCCCATACTGATACGTCAAATGTATATGGTGTTTTCTGAAGTATTACATCATTTTCTTCCAACGGATAGAAATCATGCATCCAAAGTATTCTGTTAATTGCAGACTTGTGACTTATCTTTGCTCCCTTTGGATTTCCGGTACTTCCTGATGTATAGATTACATATGCTGTATCTTCCGGTGTTGCAAGACATTCTGTTTTTGTTGGTTGTTCTGTACTGTTAAGAATTTCTGTTGCATCAATACATGGTGTGTTTCCCGCAAGATGGCAGAACTTACTCTGTGTTATTACTGCTTTTGCATTTGAATTAGAAAGTATGTAGTCAATTCTGTCCTGTGGATAGTTAGGGTCTATCGGCAAATATGCATTACCACCACGGATAATGCCATATACAGCACCATACATCTCAAATGAACGCTCACAGATTACTGCTATTACTGATTTTTCACCACTTGTGATTGCTCTTACTTTACTGTCAATTCTTTCAACATATTCCTTGAAATCCTTGTATGTAATTTCTTTATCATTTGCTTTTATACATACTTTTTCCTTGTTCTTTTCACTTGATTCTTCAAACAATGAGTAGAGTGTTGATTTGTCAGGAATATTGTATGTGTATGGGGTTTCATTGAAAGAACGTAGTACTTTTTCTTCCTCTTCTTCTGTTAACACTGATATATCTTTGATAAGTGCTTCTTCATCAAGTGCTTGTTCTAGTATGCCGTTATATGCTTCTATGAACTTCTTGATGGTTTCTTCTTTGTATAGGTCTGTACAATACTCTACCATAAGAACTACATCTTCTTCTCTAGGAAGAACATAGAATCCTAACTCGCTCTTTACAGCTGTTGTTGTCAATGGAAGAAGTTCAACCTTTTTATCACCAAACGTAATATCTGTCATATTTTCACTTTGATATGCAAACATCACATCATACAATGAATTTCTGTTAATGGTATTAATGTTGAGTTTCTTTACCAGCTCACCGAATGGATAATTCTGATTATCTATTGCACTGACTGAATTTTCCTTAACTTCTGTTACGAATTCCTTAAAGGTTTTTGTTCCGGTTGGTTGATTCCTTAATGCAACTGTATTTGCAAACATACCTACTGTATTAAGAAATTTGCTGTTTCGTCCACTTACGGGCATACCTATACAGATATCCTCGCTATTTGAGAATTTGGACATAAGGATATTAAATCCTGCCATGTAATATGCATATGCAGTTACATTGAGTTTCTTGCACTTACCCTGAATCTTTTCATTAAGTTTATTATCTATTCTTGTATAGATATTTGTTCCCTTAAAACTCTGTGTTTCAGGTCTTTCATAATCTGTTGGTAATTCAAGTGTTTCTACTTCTTCACTGAATATATTAAGCCAATATTTTTCGTTTTCTTCTGTGTATTTATCTGCTGCTGCAAATTCACCGTACTGGACAGTTTCTTTAAGTTCTCTGTTCATATACAGTTCATTTAGTTCCTTAAAGAATACAGACATAGATTCACCATCTACAACAATGTGGTGTATATCTATTACTACTGTGTCTTCATTACATCCTACACGTACAAGTGGAGATTTTG
>JAZNIQ010000129.1:0-10526 GCA_045577555.1 Candidatus Fimenecus sp. | reverse complement strand
GACTTTCTCTTTCTGCACGTGCTTATGATAAGGTATTAAGAATAGCAAGAACTATTGCAGACCTTGATAATTCAGAAATAATTGAAACTCATCACATTACTGAAGCAATTCAATACAGAAGTTTTGACAGAACTTTTGAATGAGAAAACTCCCTTGGAAAACCCAAGGGAGTAATTTTTATTGTTTAGTTTTTGTTATCTGAGAAATTTTACTTATTATAGCAGCAACAATTGTAGTAATAATTATTTCGGGAATCATATAGAATCCGTTATATATTATTGAATATACAAGAGAAAGTGCATTTCCTGTATATGTATTCATTATAGTTTGTCCCCACGAATAAAATCCGTCCTGAGTGAAGAACCATTCAGCCCACGCACCATATAGTATATATCCTGATATAATATGAGCAATATAACGGAATGATAATACCGTAAATGCCCCAAGTGATAATGATAAACTGTCATTTTTTATCACCTTTTTATACATCGCACCAAAACCGATTACAGTATAAGCTATAAGATAATCTAAAAACAACATTAAAATTGCCTTATCTACTCCAAGCCCATCCTGTTCAGGTGGTAAGAATGCAGCAGAAATAGTACCATCAGCAATACCAATAAACATTTCTGCTAATGAGTATATAAAACCTGTAATTAATCCTTTACCTATTCCGTACTTCCAACCAATCAGGACAATCGGTAACATGCTGACTATGGTGATTTGTCCACCAAATGTCATTTTGGGAATAATAGATTTTGAAACCAACTCCAAAACAATTGCTAGTGCTAACATAACAGCACTTTCCACCAACCAATATAGATTTTTCTTTTTCATTCTCTTTACCTCCAAATAAAAAAATTCAGCCAAGGAATACCGCAAGGCTGAATGAAAATTTCCTACGCCGGCATTATCCGTATCAGGTTCAATGGTCAGGAGCAGAACAGCTCCAATCTCAGCCGACTTACCGTCAGCACCCATAACTATATTTACTTGGCTATCTACATTATACTCCTAACAATTTATTTGTCAAGAATAAAATGTTTCAAAGCTGAATATCGCAATTGTATTTTATTGTTCTCTATCATATTGTTCAAACAACTTGTTGTACCAATAAGAACGAGAAGTTTCTTCGCACGGGTTACCGCTGTATATAACAAATTTCTGTAACACAAGCGATTGTTAACGGATATTACAGGAATAATAACAGCATCGAATTCACTACCCTGACTTTTATGAACAGTAACTGCATATGCAAGTTCAAGTTCTTGTAACTGTTCTTTTGAGTACATAGCTCTTTTTCCTGCATAATCAACAACTATAGAATCATGACGAATATCAATGGTTTCAATAAATCCAATATCACCATTGAAGATTCCATCACCTTCATCATCTTTTGATTCCCAATGAATATTATAGTTATTACGCGTTTGCATAACCTTGTCGCCCTCACGGAAAACACGATAACCCGAATTATACTCTTTTTTATCATCGGCAGCAGGATTCAAGGCATCTTGTAAAACATTGTTGAGGTTTACAGTCCCTGTATCTCCTTTTTTTGAAGGACATAAAACTTGAATTTGTTTTATTGCGTCAAAGCCATAAGCATTTGGCAAACGCGACATTGCAAGTTCTTTAACTGTACGCACAACATCAAGAGGAAATCCCCTTTGAAGAAAATAAAAATCTCCGTCTTTATTTTCTGTTTCAATTTGTTCACCATTTACAATAGAGTGGGCATTACGAACTATATTGCTTTCTAATGACTGACGAAAAATTTCTTTTAGCTGAACAACAGGCAATACTCCGCTTTCAATTAAATCTTTAAGAACATTTCCAGGACTTACTGATGGCAACTGGTCACTGTCACCAACCATAATCAGTCTGCAGCCGAATGGTAAAGCATCTAACAAGCTTGAAAAAAGGAAAATATCTACCATTGACATTTCATCAACAATAATTGCCTGACAATCAAGTGGATTACGAAGATTTCTTTTAAATACAGGCTTATCTCCCTCACACCACTCAACTTCGAGAAGTCGATGAATTGTTGTGGCTGTTCTTCCTGTGGTTTCTGTCATTCGTTGTGCTGCACGACCTGTGGGTGCACACAAAGCAATATCGAGAAAATCCTTTTCAAACATATTTATTATTCCGTTCAAGGTTGTTGTTTTTCCTGTACCGGGACCACCTGTTAAGATTAGTATTCCTTTATTAACAGCTGTTATAATAGCTTGTTTCTGTAATTCAGCATATTGAATATTACAATTTTTTTCAATGCAATCAATATGTAACTCTACATCGATTGGATTTTCAGGTGGAAATTTAAGTAAAACTTTAAGTCTGTTTGCAATACTCTTTTCTGCTTTATACGCTTCAGGTAAAAACACGAAATCTTTCTCATTTATTCTCTCGATAACAATTCTTTTAGAATTCAAAAGGTTATCGACAGCAATTTCTATGTTTTCTCTGCTTTCCTCTAACAAATCACTCGACGGTGTAAATATCTTTTCAAGAGGCAGACAAGTATGTCCATTTGAATAATTATGTCTTATAACATAAATAATGCCTGCTTCAATTCTATATTTTGATTCCGGTTTATTTGGAAGCAGTTCTGCAATTTGTTCAACTCGTTCAAAAGAAAGTCTTCTATCACCTTCGCAAAGAATATATGGGTTATTCTCAATCAATTCAACAGCGTTGTTTCCAAATTTTTCGAATGCGATTAAACTTTCATTGGTGTTAAGACCATATTTTGAAAGACTAATCATCAAGGCACGTGTTGAAGAATGACGTCTGTATTCCTGACCAATTTTTTTAGCTTTATCAAAGGATATTCCTTTTATTTCAGATAATCGTTCAGGCTCATTTTCAAGTACATCAAACGTTTTAGCACCAAATCTGTCGACTATTTTAAGAGCTGTTGATTCTCTTATTCCTTTAATAGCACCACTTGCAAGATAATGATATAAATCTTCAACTGTTTCGGGCATAAGAATATTACAAAAGTCAGCCTTAAACTGTCTTCCGTAAACAGAATGGTGAACATAATCACCTACAAGTTCAACTTTCTCACCAAGTTTTAAATCGGGAACGACACCCACAACAGTTAATTCTTCTTCACCTGTATCAATTATAAAAACTGTATAACCGTTCACATCATTTCGAAATGTAAAATCAGTTACAGTTCCTTTAATCTTGGTTTTAATTTCAAAGTCTTCCATCAAAATAATCCTTTATGTATCCATCTTTAACATAATATATACCGTTACATTCCTTACATATTTCAAGAAAATCTTCTTTCTCTGCATTCGACATACCATAATCAAGAACAATAATCTTACTTTGTAAATCTTCACCCAATAAATTGAGTCGAATTCTCATTCCATAGGCTTTTTTACGGACATTTGAAGATTCCTTATTGCAAGGCAGAACGATATAGTAATTTTCATTGTACTTTGGTATTAATAATTTTAACATAATTAAATAACAAATTGCAACTGTTCCTAAAAGTATCAGTACCATAAAAACGGACCATACAAATGCATCTAACATATAAAACCACCTCAACACATTATACGGTCGTATAAAAAAAATGTTAAAAGGACTGTTGCAAAAGCAGCAGTCCTTCATTTCTAAAATTTATCTGCCATTAGCAATTTCTACCATTGAGAAGTAAAAATCATCATAAGTTGTAGGATAATCCCTTGTGCCACAGAAGTCAAAATGGTCAGTACCCTCCATTGTTTTCATATAATACCATCTGCCAGGTTCAATTGTTTCACCATTCGCAATGCTTTCTTCATAGCTTTTTGCTGTTTCGGAATCACAGGAGGGATACAAAGCACTTGCAAGTGGCACAATACCGTCATGGGCAGCCCAATTACCCTCAATTGTAATACCATCATATGTTTTTCCTTCAGAAAGCAACATCATGCCTGATGAAATATAAAAAATTGGTGTAGTTGTTTTATTAATAATCTGACGGCCACCGGGATAAACTGGATTTGTTGCCGAGGTGCTGTATGAATAATAATATGTGTTTGGAGAAAGCTTTATTATATCATTAAGCTCTTTTGCACCACGGATAGTTAAATCATAATAACAGTTATCCTCAGCAAAATAATACTTTATGACATTACTCATTTTAAGTTTAGTACGAGTTTCACCCTGAGCAGGAGTAAGACCGAAATGACTCATCTGCAAGGAAAAAACTAGGAAATCATTCCCCAAAGTTGAGCCAATAACATTATACAAAAAGCTAACCCCATAAACAGTAAATCCTGGGTCATAAAGAATATTTGCAACTTGTGTTCCATTGTGTGGGCTTGAAAGTGTTACACAAGAATGAACACAATCGTTTCCACCCTTAAAGAATGGACTTGTTTCATTACCTGTTGTTTCAATTTCCTCATCACAACCAAAGGTCATAAGTGAAGTAAAGAGTCTTATAGTTTCTCCACCAAATGAATGACCAACAAGATTTATTTTATCTTCTGGACTCCATGGTTCACCCATAAGCGGTCTTCCTTCATATGAAAAACCATATCTGTCGTGATTATGGGCTCTTGAATGTGCCTCACCATAATCAACAACAGTGCCCATAAGTTGTGCATAAAGTTCACATGCTCTGTCCCAGGCACTATTAAGCGGACCAACCTCTGCCGCATATGCTGTTACGCCTTGTTCATTAAGCATTTTAATAAAATCGGTATCTGAAAGAGTTAATCCACCACCCCAATAAGGAGATAATTCATAAAACTGATTTGTTGGACCCCAACCGCCCATACCGTGAACAAACACATAAGGATAATTGGTTTCAAAATTCGCTTTATTTACTGGTCTTATTGATGCATTATCATTAAAATCAGTACAAGCAGAAACAGGTACTACAGCAAATGACATTAATAAAATCGTCACAAGTATAACCATTAAAAATTTTTTCATTATTCCCACCCTTTTTATTCGTTAATTTTATTTTAATTATTAATATTTAATTTGTCAATAAAAAACAAGGCGCTAAAAGCACCTTGTTGAAATAAAATGAGTAAATCTGTAAGCCGAGTTCTGTCGTTTAAGGCAATTATCTATCTGCGATATGTGTTGCCACATACCTGAAGCCATCCTTTGGAGTATTTGCCCAGCTGACAACTCCTGTCGATGTTGCATCGGGTAGGGTTTGCTCGGCCGCTACATCTCTGTAACGCCGGTGAGCTCTTACCTCGCCTTTCCACCCTTACCGTTTAAACGGCGGTTATTCTCTATGCACTTTCCCTAAGGTCACCCTCGGCGGCTGTTAACCGTTACCCTGCTGTATGATGCTCGGACTTTCCTCACAGATTAAAACCTGCGCAACTGCCCAACTTACTCATTTTTATTAAATTTCAATACCGTCTTTTTTGATTTGAGTAATTTTATTACCCTCAACCAAAAAGACATTTTTAGAAATATCCATCATAGGCTTGTCGGCCATTGAATCAGTATAAAAATCATCAATGATCACATCACCATAAATTGAACGAAATACTTCTAATTTATGTTCTTTGTAACAAATACTGTTAATTTCACCTTTTATAGGGTCAATATCTGAACCTATATAATGTTTAATACCTATTCTGTCACATATAATCTTCAAAAGACAATACGGACAACCTGAAACAACAATATCTTCTTCATTCTTAATATCTGAATAGAAGCTTTTAACTTTACCCTCATTCAAATCCCAGAAAATTTCAAATTCTTCATAAATATTTTCGTATTTTCCGCAATACTCTTTAAAGGCTTTACCATAGCTCTCCATAGCTTCTTCAACAGTAATTTTATCAAACTTATATCTTATAAAATCCTTAATGAACTTAGGAGCAAATCGTATTATTGTTTTAAAATCTTTCTTTAAAAAATAAAGAAAAATATCAAAAATGCTTTCACCATCATAAAGTGTATTGTCAAAATCAAACACTCTCATAAATCAGAACCTTCTTGATGCGCCTCCGCCACCAAATGAGCCTCCTCCACCGCGGAAGCCTCCTCCACCACCGGAAAAGCCACCACGGGAACCACTTGAAAATCCTCCATAGTAAGTTCCTCCTCGATAACTTCTGCCGCTACCGTGATATGAACCTCCGCCATGATTTGAATTATTGCCTGAAAATCCACCAGAAAGAACGACTATCAACGAAATAATTACAACAACTATTATCATTCCGCCAATTAAGTCCTCCATATCATCACTGGTATTAGATTCATAAGTTTGATAATAATTAATTTTGTAATTAGGGTCTAATTCTACGCCATATTCCATACAAACGACTGCTGTTATCGCTTTATATGCTTCAAATAAACCTGTTGAAAAATTGTCATCACTGAAATACGGGAGAGCATATTCATCTAAAATCATACCCGATTTGACATCTGTTACACAGCCCTCAAGACCATATCCTGCCTGAATGCTTACTGCTCTGTCAGAAACAGATAACAACAATACAACACCATTGTTATCATCCTTACTGCCAACACCCCATTCACGACCAAGTTCCAATGCATATTCATCGACATCATAACCATCAAGTGAATTAATTGTTACAACTACAATCTGCGCACCTGTCTGGGTGTACAAATCGGCTCCTATTTTCATAATTTCAGATTCATTTTCCTCACTGATAACACCGGCAAAATCATTGACAAATAAATCATTTGTTGGCTGTGGAAAATCAAAAGCCAATGAAGAAACAGATAGTGAAATTATTAAAACCAAAGTACTTAAAAGTACAAATATCTTTTTCATATCATTTTATTAATTAAAATCAACTGTTGGTGCGTTTTGTGATTCACTGGATGCTTCAAACAAATCTACTTTTTCAAATCCAAAAATTCCTGCAAAAATTACGTTAGGGAATTTTTTAATTGTGGCATTATAATCAGCTGCAGCATCGTTATAATCTTTTCTTGCTGTGGAAATTCTGCTTTCAGAACCTTCAAGTTGGTCTTGTAATGCAATAAAATTCTTATCAGCCTTAAGTTCAGGATAATTCTCAACAACAACCAAGAGTCTTGAAAGTGCTGAATCAAAACTTTCATTTGCCTCTGCATATTCTTCAGCATTAGAAGCAGAATTAAGCATTGCACGGGCATCTGCAAGAGCAGTATATACCTCTTCTTCATGTTCAGCATATGCTTTTACGGTGTTTACAAGGTTCGGAATCAAATCTGCACGACGTTGTAAATAAACCTGTATCTGTGCTTCTTTATTTTCCACATTTGCCTGTTTATCTACTAACCCATTATAGGTTGAAACCATACTACCACCAATGATAGCAACAACTGCTACAATTGCAACAATAGCAATAAGTAAACCTTTTTTCATAAAATCACCCTTTCAACAAATGTTTAAAAAATTATTCTTCAAATCCGTTAGGATTATTACTTTGCCATCTCCAAGAATCTTCGCACATTTCAAGAAGTCCGCGTTCAGCTTTCCAGCCAAGTTCATTAAAAGCTTTTGAAGCATCTGAATAGCAAACATCAAGGTCGCCCGGACGGCGATCAACAATCTTGTAGTCAATCTTTTGTCCTGATGCCTGTTCAAAGGCTTTAACAATATCAAGAACGC
The DNA here is from genome assembly GCA_045577555.1 of Candidatus Fimenecus sp. Classification (GTDB taxonomy): domain Bacteria; phylum Bacillota; class Clostridia; order Oscillospirales; family Acutalibacteraceae; genus Fimenecus. Next base: position 2,917 of record JAZNIQ010000129.1, on the reverse strand, counting down.
TGTAGCCATTACCTGTACCAAGGTTATAAACATTAACTGCAGGCTCGTCTTTAAGGATTTTTTCAACAGCTTTAACATGTCCGAGAGCCAAGTCAACAACATGTATATAGTCTCTTACTCCTGTACCATCAGGTGTATCATAGTCATCACCAAACACATTAAGATATGGCAATTTACCAATAGCAACTTGTGTGATATATGGCATAAGGTTGTTTGGAATACCGTTAGGATTCTCTCCAATTCTGCCACTCTTATGTGCACCGATTGGGTTAAAGTAACGGAGAAGTGTTACACCCCAATCCATGTCTGCCTTATGGAAATCGTCAAGAATAATCTCAATCATATACTTTGTTGTACCATAAGGATTTGTTGTACCACCTGTTTTCATTTCCTCTTTAAGAGGTGAAATGTTGCTGCTACCATAAACTGTTGCTGAAGAACTAAAAACAATTTTTTTGCAATTAAACTCAGCCATTACTTCACAAAGAGCTAATGTACCGCCAATATTATTATCGTAATACATTAAAGGTTCTCTACAGCTTTCACCAACTGCCTTAAGACCTGCAAAGTGAATACAAGCATCTATTTTATGGTTCTCAAAAACCTTTCTCATATTCTCTTTATCACGAATATCATATGGATAGAATGAAAAGTCTTTTCCTGTTAATTCCTTTACTCTATCAAGAGATTTTTTACTTGAATTATACAGATTGTCAACAATTACAATATCATATCCTGCATTTAAAAGTTCAACACAAGTATGTGAACCAATAAATCCTGCTCCGCCTGTAACTAAAATACTCATACATTTTCCTCCTTAGACAATGTTGTCCCCTCAAAATATTTTAAAAGAATTTCTTTATAATTACTTCCGCTTATTGCCATGAAGTTTGCACCTGTCTGACTCATTCCAACACAATAACCTTTACCATAAGTTGAAACAGTTATTTTGTTAGTTGCGGCATCATAATCAACAGTAAAACAAACTGATGCGAGTTTATCAACACCAAGTACATCTTTTCTGAATTCAAGTCCTGTCATTTCTTTTCCGCCAACAGAAATCATTGCAACATTACCAACTTTTTCGGAAACAGCAGAATCATGTGATTTAATCACTACCCATTCACTTGGATTTTCAGATAAAGTAAGTGTCGAATTATTCTTTAATAATAAAGACTTAAACTGCTCAACAGTATATTCTTTCTTTGTATGATAGTCGTTTAGTGCATCCGGATTGCCATCTACTTTAACAGTTTTAAGATATGGTAAAATAGTTGACATATCATATGTTTGTGTAGGACAAGCAAGATGATATGGAGCAATGGCCAATGCACCATTATATGTAAGATACTCACCAAAGACTGAATCAACAGCATTTTTAACTATGGTATTGTATGTATCAGCAATCTGTACACCTGAAATAACAAAATTATTATTAATAAACTTAAGACAAGTATATATAGCAACCGTTTGTGCTTTGATTGTTTCTTCTCTGTATCCGCTTCCAAGTGCCGCAGTAACAAGTCTTGCAAGTGCTTCTTTTGCCTCAATTTTTTCACCATTGACAGTTATATATTGAGGAGCTTGAGTGTTTGTGATAACACTTTTTTTTGCAAATTCATCATTTGACATACTCAAAATATTTGAAACAATATAATCGGAAAGTTTCATCATTGAGTAATCAATCTGAGGTTCTCTTGGCTTAGTTGTTGTTTCAGGTGGAACGGTTGTAGTCGGTAAAGTTGTAGATTCTTCTCTACCAAAAATTGAATTAAATATGCTTGCCATTTTACCATCGTTACCTTGGGAATTAAATGCAACACCAATAACTGCACATACGACGATGATAATACCTAAAACTATTGCCAGAATACCCAATGGCTTTTTACCTGCTGTTTTTTTATCTTCATCTGTTATTGTATTTTCATTTGAAGTATTATCTGAAATTTCAATTCCAATGCTGCGTTTGCCTGTTGCTTTCTCACCAATTAATTCAATAAGTTCAACAGCAGCACTCTCGACAAACATTTCTTCTGTCTCATTTTCGGACATATAAAGTTTTCTAACAACTGCTGAGTCATCACTTGCAACTGCAATACAGATATATTTAACATCACCTGATAAATATATATCACTTATACAAGCGCCAATATTAGCGGCTGATAAATCAAGACTCACTTTTGCTAATTGAGCGGTATATTCTGTAACATTAACATTACCCTTATCTTCAACATGAGGTGTGAATACAAATACATTGTCAAATCCGCTAATATTATCACCGCAGCTTTTTATAACTTCGGCATTTTTTGTACCATTGACTGCTACCATTGAACCTGATGATAAAAGACGTTCAACCGCACAAGCAACTTTTTCATCATTAATTGATTTTTCTTCAATTATTTCGGCATAATCATCCGAATTAATAATGGCATTTTTATTTAAGAATGGAACTACACCATTTCTCAAAATTCCATCAATTCTATTGTTATCAATCGGTAAGAGTAAAAGATATTGACTGCCATTTTCCATTCCGAATCCGGAATATAACCCGTCGTCGGACTCAAAAACAGTTGCAGGTTCAGGGAAAGCAGAGAATGATTTTTTCTTTTTATCATCAATATCCAATCCTTCAATTTTATTAAGAATTGAGGGATTATATACAATTCCTGTACCGAAAGCCTGAATCAAGGCGTTCTTAAATCTTAAATAATTTTTTGTATCAACCGCTGAAATCACAAGTTCATCGTTTTCAAGAGCATCCTGCAAAGCAACAAACATTTCTCTTATATCTTCAAATTGCAAAATTTGAACATTATCATCGGCATAAGATTTTATGCTACTTGCAATTCTTGCCTGAAAGCGGGCAAAAGACATACTTTTGTCAACATTTAGTGACAACACTTTTGCTTTCATATTC
>JAZNIQ010000128.1:0-12786 GCA_045577555.1 Candidatus Fimenecus sp. | reverse complement strand
CCATACGGTGGCGGTATGGGTATGCTTATGCAGACTCAACCAATTGCTGATTGTTATAAAGAAATTTGCGAAAAAAGTGATAATAAAAATTATCTGATTTATATGTCTCCATGCGGAGAAGTGCTTACACAAAAAAAGGTTAAGGAATTGGCACAATTACCTGAAATAACCATTCTCTGCGGACATTATGAAGGTGTTGACCAACGAGTAATTGATACTTTGGTTGACGAGCAGATTTCAATAGGCGATTATGTGCTTACAGGCGGTGAATTACCCGCATTGGTACTTGCTGATTCAATTTCAAGAATGCTTCCGGGTGTTTTGCCAAATGATGAGGCAAAAGAACTTGAAAGTCATTATAACGGACTTTTAGAATATCCCCAATACACAAGACCTTATGAGTGGAATGGTATTAATGTCCCCGATGTGCTTATTTCGGGTCATCACGGCAACATTGAAAAGTGGCGTCGTGAACAATCACTTTTAATGACTGCAAAGCATCGTCCTGATATGCTCGCAAAAGCAGAATTGTCAAAAAAAGACATAGAATTTTTAAAAAAGGAAAAATTAACAAAATAGTAATAAAAAAGTGTTGAATATTGTATTTTAATGTATTAAAATAAGAGTACATTATTTTAGCAAGGACGAATCATTTTGAAAATCAAGGTAATTACAAAAGAAGAAATTTTTAAATATATTTCCGTCGCATTGGCAGGGTTGTTGTTGATTTCCGCAATCACAACAATAGCTTTTGGCGTTAAAAGTCATAAAAGCACAAAACTTGTCGAGCAGTTGCAGGAAGAACTTGTTAAAGAACAGTCAATTTATGACGAAAAGGTTTCTGAGTACGAAAAATTAAAAGAAGAAAAAAACAGTGAAGCTCAATCGTATGAGGATGAAATTAATGCTCAACAAAAAAAGTTGGATGAGCTGAATAAAAAAATTGACAAACTTAACAAACAACTTTCGGCGAAAAAAGACAGTACAACTCAAAAAGAGGAAGAAAAGCCCAAACCTTTAAATCCTCCGAAACCAATACCGTCAAAGGGTAAAACAGTTTATCTCACATTTGATGACGGACCGTCGCCATATACATTAAAAATACTCGACATTCTGGATGAGTATGGTGTTAAGGCGACTTTTTTTGTTGTAAACGGAAAACGCAACAGTGTAATGAAAGACATTGTGAAAAGAGGACACGCAATAGGGCTTCATACTTATTCACATGATTATTCAAAAGTGTATGCCTCGGATGAAGCCTATTTTGAAGATTTACAAAAGATTTCTGCCGTTGTGAAAAATGAAATAGGCGTGGAAACAAAAATTATGCGTTTCCCCGGTGGCAGTAGTAACTCAATCAGTAAAAAATACTCAAAAGGTATTATGACAAGGCTTACAAAGTCCGTTGTTGAAAAGGGCTATACTTATTTTGATTGGAATTGTTCAAATGGTGATGCGGATGGTGCAGATACTGTTATGAAACAACTTGTGTTCTGCAGTCAGTTTCCGAAAAGTGCAAAGAATATTGTTGTTCTTATGCACGATACCAAAAAGGTAACAATGGAGGCACTTCCTAAAATCATCGAGTATTATAAGAGTTGTGAAATGGAGTTCGGTGTTCTTACCCCGACAACTGAGGTTAAAAATCACCCTGTTTTTAACTGATAAATATTGATATTATACAAAAACAGCTAAAATTTGTAGCAATTATGCACAAAGTTATTTCTTGCAAAAATGCTGTTTTTGTTTTTCTGACTGAATTATTGTTTTTAAGTCAAAACTCCATCAAATTTCGTTGACGAAGAAAAGTTTTGTGGTATAATATATTAGTAACAAAGGTATAATATCTGTTATTTTATATTTTTCATTTGGGAGAATGAGTTTATGTTTACTAAAGATGTAGAAGTTAAAAATCAAGTTGGTTTGCACGCACGTCCTGCAACATTCTTTATTCAGAAAGCAAATGAGTTCAAGTCATCAATCTGGGTTGAAAAAGAAGACAGAAGAGTAAATGCAAAAAGCCTCCTCGGTGTTCTTTCACTTGGTATCATGGGTGGTACAACAATCCGTATTCTTGCAGGCGGTCCTGACGAAGAACAGGCTGTTGAAGAACTTGTTAAACTTGTTGAATCAGGTTTTGCTGAATAATCAATCGGCACTTTAGCACATCACTTTTGGTGGTGTGCTTTATTTTTTTATTTAAGTATGTTATAATAATTAATATAGGCTCTCCCTCGCAGTGGGAAGGCTATTGTTCTCTTTATGGAGGTGAATTCTGTGAACGAAAAATTGCACATTCTCCGTGAAAAAGCAATGAAATTGCCAATGACTCCCGGCGTTTATATCATGAAAAACAGTCAGGGTAAAATTATTTATATCGGCAAAGCAAAAAAACTTAAAAACCGTGTCAGCCAATATTTCGGCTCACAGAATAAACATTCTGTCAAAGTCCGTAAAATGGTTGAAAATGTTGATGATTTCGATTATATTCTTACGGATAGTGAGTTTGAAGCACTTGTTCTTGAGGCAAGTCTTATTAAACAAAATCAACCTAAATATAACATTTTGTTAAAGGACGATAAGGGCTACAGTTATATCAAAATTACAAAAGAACCTTATCGTAAAATCTCGGCAGTATTGCAAAAAGATGATGAAAACGCTGAATATATCGGGCCGTTTACAAGCTCATATTCTGTGAAACAGTCAGTAGATGAGGCTAATAGAATTTTCAGATTACCCCAATGTAATAAGTCTTTTCCCCGTGATTTCAAAAAAGGCAGACCATGCCTTAATTACCACATAAATCGTTGTATGGGTGTGTGTACGGGTAAAATCTCTCAGGCTGAATATGAAGAAACCGTAAAGGATGCCATTGATTTTCTTAATGGGGATATCACAAAAATTATAAAAGATTTAAAAAACAAAATGAATGCTTGTGCGGAAAATCTTGATTTTGAAAATGCAGGAAAATTCCGTGACAGAATCCGTGCCATTGAAAATATGCAATCCAAACAAAAAGTCGTAACTGAAACAGGGGATTCAAAAGATGTATTCGCCGTGGCAGTCAACGAGCAGGATATTTGTATAACCGTTTTACGATTTGATAAGGGCAGACTCTCAGATAGTGAATACTTCTTTTTTGATGCGGAAAAAATGGTGGAAAATGTCCGTTGTAATTTCCTTATTCAATATTACGGAATGAATCGTAATGTGCCTCAGAAAGTGATTTGCGATGAAATTTTTGAGGATATGGATTTGTTGGAACAGCATCTTACCAATTTGCGCGAAAAAAAATGTGTGGTCACAGTTCCGCAAAGAGGTGAGGGTCTGAAACTTGTAAATATGTGTCGCGAAAATGCATATGAAAAACTTGCACAGAAAAAAGGAAGACAATCAGGTGAAATCAAATCGCTGGAAGAACTTAAAACACTTTTAAATCTTTCAAAAACACCTGAATATATCGAGTCTTATGATATTTCTCACACAGGCGGTGAGGATAATGTGGCAGGTATGGTGGTCTTTAAAAACGGCAAACCTTTAAAACGTGCCTACCGTACATTTAATATAAAATCTTTTTCCGGACAGGACGATTACGGTTCAATGCGTGAGGTGCTTTCACGCCGTTTTGACGAGTATTTCAAGTTCCGGGACGATAATGCACAGGAAGGTTTCGGAAAACTTCCAGACCTTATTCTTCTCGATGGTGGTAAAGGTCAGGTGAGTGTTGTCAAAGAGGTTTTAGAGGAAAAACAACTTGATATTCCTCTTTTCGGTATGGTAAAGGACTCAAAACATAAAACACGTGCAATTACCGGTGACGGTGGAGAAATTGCTATAAACTCAACCCGTAGTGTGTTCACTCTTGTATCGGAAATTCAAGAGGAAGTTCACCGCTTCTCCGTAGGATTTCATCATAAAAAACATACAAAACGAGGGCTTGAACTCTCCTTAACAAAAATTGACGGTATTGGTGAGAAAAAGGCAAAAGAACTTCTTAAAACCTTTAAAACCATTAAAAACATAAAATCCGCATCAGTTGATGAATTGGAAAAAGTCAAGGGCGTTAACAGACAACTGGCAGAAAAAATTTATGAATTCTATAATAGTGAGGAATAATATGATTAACACAATAGTTTTTGATTTGGACGGAACACTTTTAAATACTCTTGAAGACCTTAAGGACAGCGTTAATTACGCTTTGGAAAAACAAGGTTTTCCTTTGAGAACATTAAATGAAATCCGTTCATTTGTTGGCAACGGAATTCGTCTTCTTATGGAACGTTCAGTTCCTGAGAGCATTGTGAATACAAATGTTTTTGAAGTTTGCTACAAAGATTTTTGTGACTACTATAAAATTCATATGGAAGATAAAACTGCACCATATGACGGAATAAACGATATGCTTAAAAACATCAAAGCAGCAGGATTCAAGACAACAATCGTTACCAATAAAGCGGATTTTGCGGCACAGGATTTGTGTAAGAGAATGTTTGGTGAAAACATTGATTTTGTAGTGGGTAGTTCTGATGACAGACCTAATAAACCCGCACCTGACGGAGTTTTTTATGCACTTGAAAATCTTCAGAGTAAAGTGGAAAACACAGTGTTCGTTGGTGATGCGGATACTGATATTCTTACTGCAAAAAATGCGGGACTTGTGTCAATAGGCGTTCTCTGGGGCTTCCGTGACCGTGAAGTAATTGAAAATGAGGGTGCAGAATTCATTGTTGAAACAGTTGATGAACTTGAGAAATTACTTATTTCAATGAAAAATGGCTGATTTTACCAGAAAAACATAAAAAATTTGACAAATAGGCTTAAAAATGCGATAATAATGTGTATTGTTAAAACGGAGTGAATGTATGAGAGTAATAACAGGTGAGGCAAGAGGCAGAAAACTCATTACCCTTGAGGGTGATGATGTTCGTCCCACAACTGACAGAGTAAAAGAAAGTATCTTTAATATTATTCAGTTTGATGTTGAGGGTGCTTATGTTCTTGATTTGTTTGCAGGTTCAGGTCAACTTGGTATTGAGGCTCTCAGCCGTGGTGCAAAGCATTGTACTTTTGTTGATTCTTCAAACCGTTCAATAGAGGTTGTCAAGCAAAATCTTAAAACTGTCGGTTTTGAAAAACGAGCAAGTGTCTTCTGCGGTGACAGTAAGATGTATATTACACTCAGCCGTGATAAGTTTGATATTGCACTTTTAGACCCTCCGTACAATAAACAAATTATCGACAGCGTTTTACCTGCTGTTGCAGAAAAAATGACAGATAACGGTGTTATTCTTTGCGAAAGTGAATTGAGAGAGGTTTTACCTGAATCTGCAGGTGAATTCTCAAAACACCGTGAATATAAATACGGTAAAATCAAAATTACCGTTTACAGAAAGAATAAGTGAATAATATGAAAACTGTAATTTGTCCGGGTAGCTTTGACCCCGTAACTAACGGACATCTTGACATCATCAGAAGAAGCTCGAAACTTTTTGATAAGGTTATCGTTGTTGTAATGAAAAATCCATCAAAAACCAATTTCTGTTTCAGCCCTGAAGAACGTGCGGAACTTATAAAACGTTGCATAAAAGATTTTTCAAATGTTGAAGTGGATATCTATGAGGGTCTTCTTGCTGAATATGCAAAGATGAAAGATGCCGTTGCGGTTGTTAAAGGACTCCGTGCCGTGTCTGACTTTGAGTATGAATTTCAACAGGCACAGATGAATAAAAAACTGAACAGTGAACTTGAAACGGTATTTATAAACACAAGAGTTGAAAATTTATATCTCAGCTCAAGTGCAGTTAAGCAAATTTGCGAATTAGGCGGGGATATAAGTGACTTTGTTCCTGAAATAATTTGTGAAGATATAGTAAAAAGAATTAAAAGAGGTGTGAGTAAATGACAATAGAAAACTTACTTGAAGAGATTGAAACCATACTTGAGGAAGGCAAAACAGTACCTTTTACATCAAATCTTTTGGTTGATGCCCAGGCTATCAAAACAGCTATTGAGGATATCAGACTCAATATGCCCGATGAACTTATGCAGGCAAGAAAAATCGCTTCAGAGAGAAAAGAAATTCTCACAGGCGCACAGGATAATGCCGACAAAATTATTGAACAGGCACATTTAAGAGCAAAGGAAATCATTTCAGAAGACGAAATCACAAGAGGCGCTGAAATGAAGGCTGAAGAAATCATTCAGCAGGCAAGACAGACTGCAAACGAAATCGTTGAACAGGCAAGAGCGTCTGCAACAGAACTTACTGAGCAGGCAAGAGCATGGTCAAAAGATATGCGTCAGAGTGCCAGCGAATATGTTGAGAGCATTGTTGCTGTGGCAGATGAAACTCTTACAAATTCAGTTAATGAAATTCGTCGCGCACGTCAGCATTTAAAGGCTGCATCACAGTCAAAAAGAGTTGACGAATAATTAAATAATATTATAAATCAGCACCTCGCCGCATATTTATTTATATAAATTGTGTACGAGGTGTTTATCTATGTTTGTATATTCAGTTAAGTCAAATCATATCAAGGCGGTGCTTTTGGTCGCTTTTGTGGTTATGACAGCAGTATCTCTTTTTGTATTGTCAAATGAAAGTCAACAGACAGGCAAAGAGGGGACAATGAATCTTTCTGCCTCAACTCATCAGGAAAGAATGTCTTTTATTTCTCAATTTGATTGGGAGGTTGATGAAGAGCCTGTGCAGGTAAAAGAGGTCATAATTCCTACTGAAACTGATGATACTTACATTGCATATAACGAAATTCAGAAATCACAGGGTTTTGATTTGTCCCTTTTTGCAGGTGAGCGTGCAAAATGCTGGACATATACTGTAAAAAATTATGAGGGTTATGAAAACCGTGAGTGTATTCACATCAATCTTCTGATTTATGACGGCAAGGTAATCGGCGGAGATGTATGTTCAGTTGAACTTGACGGATTTATGCACGGATTTTCTAAAACTTAACGGTTGTTGTTTATGGAAAGACTTGATAAAATTTTAGCATCACAAGGTACATTATCTCGACGTGATGTTAAGGATATGATGAAAAAAGGCAGAATAACGCTTAATGGAGTTGTTGTAAAAGACAGCTCTTTAAAAATTGATGAAAACACCGATATTGTGACGGTTGACGGTGTTGAAGTAGTATTTAAAAAACATATTTATATTATGATGAATAAGCCACAGGGAATTATCTCCGCAAGTGATGGTGAAGACGCTGAAACGGTTGTGGATTTAGTTCCTGAAGAGTTGTATCGCAAAGGATTGTTCCCTGCAGGTAGGTTGGATAAGGACACAACAGGCTTTGTCCTTATAACTGATGACGGTGATTTTGCCCACAGAATTTTGTCACCTAAAAATCATATTTTTAAAACTTATATTGCAGGACTCGAACACGACTTGTCCGATAATGACATAAAATCTCTTGAAAACGGAATAACCTTGGGTGACGGAACAGTTTTGAAAGAGGCAAAAGTTGAAGTGCTTGAGAGAGGGGACAAGCCCTTTGTAAAGATTATGATTTGTGAGGGCAAATATCATCAGGTTAAAAGAATGTTTGCCGCAACCGGTAATAAAGTTATATCCCTCCACCGTTCAAAAATGGGTGATTTAGATCTTGACAAATCCTTAAAACCCGGTGAATGTCGTGAGATTACACCTGAAGAATTGACTGAAATTACAAACAGGTAAATAATTATTAGTCATTTTTAACAATGAAAATTAAAGTTAAAAAACAACTAAAATGAGTGTAATGCCCAAAAAAAATGCAATTTTTTGTGTAAAATGTTTGAAAAAAGTGAGGAAATATCAAAAATTCACTTGCCAAAATGGATTTTATTGTGTAAAATACATAGTATTGTAATAGTGAATTTGTATAAAAGGTGGTATAACAATGTCAAACAGATTGTTTCAGGGAATTGTTCATCAGATGACAGATGTTATCGAAAGAACATTCGGAGTAATTGATGAGACAGGCACTGTTATTTCCTGCAGTGAGTTGGGACACATCGGTGAGGTGCAGTCCAATGCTGTGGCTGAGGCTTTTGCAGCTTCTGAAAATACAGTTATAGACGGATATACTTACAAAGCTTTCGGGGCACATATGCATCCGGAATATGCTGTTTTTGTTGAGGGTGCTGATGAGGTTGCTGACAGATATGTTGGTGTGCTTTCCGTTTCACTTTCCACAATCAAGCAGTATTATGATGAAAAATATGACAGAGGTAATTTTATTAAGAATGTTATTCTTGATAATATCCTTCCGGGTGATATTTACATAAAAGCAAGGGAACTTCATTTCAGTAATGATGTAACTCGTGTTATTCTTCTTATCAGAATTACTGATAAAAATGATGTTTCTGTATTTGATGTCATTCAGGACTTGTTTCCTGATAAGTCAAAAGATTTTGTTATCAATATCAACGAAACAGATATTGCCCTTGTTAAAGAGGTTAAGAGCAATATTGAAACAAAAGATTTGGAAAAACTTGCCCGTTCAATTGCTGACTCTTTGGGAACAGAGTACTACACTCATGTCCTTGTTGGTATCGGTACAGCGATTGACAGTATAAAAGACTTGGCTCGTTCATTCCGTGAAGCTCAGGTTTCTCTTGAGGTAGGTAAGGTGTTTGATACTGAAAAGACAATTGTAAGTTATGATAATCTTGGTATCGCAAGACTTATCTATCAGCTTCCTACAACTCTTTGTGAAATGTTCCTTCGTGAAATTTTCAAACGTGGTTCAATCGAAAGCCTTGACCACGAAACACTTTTCACAATTCAAAAATTCTTTGAAAATAATCTTAATGTTTCTGAAACATCAAGAAAGCTTTTTGTTCACAGAAATACACTTGTTTATCGTCTTGAAAAAATCAAGAAACTCACAGGTCTTGACCTTCGTGAATTTGACGATGCAATCGTGTTTAAAGTTGCATTGATGGTTAAAAAGTACCTCGATGCAAATCCAATTAAGTATTGATTTAAAAACATTTTACGCTAGGCGGGGTCTTGACCCCGCCATTTTTTATGTCATTTTGAGCATAGCGAAGAATTATCTCGTTACATTGTGCAAAATGTGCATTATTAGGTGCTTTTTTTATGCAAAACGACGATAAATGTTAACTTTTATTAAAAAGCGTTACAAACACAATATTTTGTGGTATAATGTGTACTAACAATGACTATTATGTGTTATTGTTTCTAAAATTTGGTAAAAAACATATTAAATACATAAAGGATAAGGTGCATATTGTGATTGAATTTAAACATGTTTCAAAAACATATGATAATGGTACAAATGCCCTTCGTGATGTTTCCATAACAATCGAGGATGGAGAATTCGTCTTTATTGTTGGTTCATCAGGTGCAGGTAAGAGTACATTTCTAAAAATAATTATGCGTGAACAGGTTGCAAACAGCGGCTCTGTTATCATTAATAACTATAATCTCAATAAAATCAAGAAAAAAGATATTCCGAAATTCCGCAGAACAATGGGTATTGTTTTTCAGGATTTCCGTCTTATTCCCAATATGACGGTTTATGATAACGTTGCATTTGCTATGCGTGTTATCGGTGCAAAGGAAAAAGACATCAGAAAACGAGTTCCCTATGTTTTAAGTCTTGTCGGCCTTACATCAAAGGCAAGACAGTTGCCGACACAGCTTTCGGGTGGTGAGCAGCAAAGAGTTGCTCTTGCCCGTGCTCTCGTAAATAATGCGGGTATTATCATCGCGGACGAGCCTACGGGTAATATCGACCCTGAAATGTCATATGAAATTGTTGATTTGCTTAATCATATCAATGCAAACGGCACAACTGTTGTTATGGTTACTCATGAGCACGAACTTGTTCGTCGTTTCAATCACCGTGTAATCACAATCAATCAGGGTGAAGTGGTTTCTGACACAGCTGCAAAGCATAGTGTTGAACCATTTCAGGAAAAACCTCTTGAAGAAACAGTTTATTATGAAACACAAGCTGAACTTAAAGAGGCTGTTGAGCAGGAACTTCAGGAAACAGTGGACCAGATGCGTGAAAATGTAATCAGCTCACTTATTGAACTTGATGATGAAAATAATACATCTCCATCTTTCTACGCACAACCAAACAGTGATGAAGAGTTGGAAGATTTTATGAAAACATATGGTGTGGATGATTCCGGTATTTCAGCAGAAGATGTTGATTACTCCGAATATCTTGATGAAAAGAAGGACGGAGGTGACGTGCAGTGAAAGGTTCAAGCTTAGGTTATTTAACAAAAGAAGGTTTCCGTAATGTCTGGGTTAACAGACTTATGTCATTGGCGTCAATTACCGTTTTGATGGCTTGTCTTGTAATCATTGGTCTTGGCTCAATGCTTTTCTTCAATATTAATGAATTACTTAATAAAATTGAGAGTCAGAATGTTATTATGGTCTATATTGAGGACGGTACAACTGACGCACAGATTGAGCAACTTAATCAGGATATTTATGCATTAGGTAATATTCAGGACTGTATTTTTGTTTCAAAGGAAGAAGCTTTTGAAAAGAGCAAGGAAGAAATGGGTGAGGATGCTGCACTCCTTGAGGGTATGGAAAATCCAATGCCCGACGGTTATAAGGTTGTTGTTCAAGATATGACCTTGTTCAAAGAAACAGTTGCAGACCTTAACGAACTTGAATTTGTTGAAACAATTCGTGAAAACAGCGATATTGCAGATAAACTTATTGATATCCGTTATGCCGTTACGGTGGTTATTTCAGGTATGGTAATACTTCTCTTTATTGTTTCATTGTTTATTATTGCAAACACAATCCGTATTACAATGTTCTCACGTAAACTTGAAATCAGCATTATGAAAGCCGTTGGTGCTACAAATTGGTTTATCCGCTGGCCGTTTATGATTGAGGGTATTGTTATCGGTATTATTTCAAGCCTTGTTTCTTTCGGTGTACTTGCAGGTCTTTACGAGGGTGTTGCATATGTATTTGCAGATATGCTTGAACTATTTGAGCCTGTTGCATTCGGACAGTATGCAGGATATATCTTCCTCATTTTCGCTGTAATCGGTATGTTTACAGGTTCTGTGGGAAGCCTTATTTCAATGGGCAAATATCTTAAAGAACAGGGGAGTGTAGTAAGTGAAGATTAGTATCAGAATATTCTCCGTTGTTTTAGCCGTTGTTTTGCTTGTTTCAGCAATTCCTTTTTCAGCTTCTGCAAAAACCCTTGCAGAAATTGAAGCGGAAATTGAGCAATACGAAAAAGAAATTGCCGACAGTAGTAAGGGTCAGGCAAATGCCAAAAAGAAACTCCAGCAACTTCAGGAACAAAGCCGTATAATCGACCAAAAAATTCGTCTTCTTGAAAAAGAAATGGAGCCTATACAAAAAAATATTAATGAGCTTACAAAACAAATCAATGAGTTTGAGGCTCGCATCAAAACTCTTGAAAAAGAGATAGTTGATGTCAATAAACAGATGGAAGAGCAGAATAAGAAGATTGAAGATACACAGGAACTTCTTAAAAAGCGTTTAAGAGCAACATATATGGCTGGTGAAACCTCCGAACTTGAAATCTTTTTAAGTGCTACTGATTTTTCTGATTTCCTTGCAAGAACAGAGTTTCTCCGTCAGGTTGCAAAACACGATACATCAATTATTAAGAGTCTTGAGGACCAGATTAAAGAGTTAAATCGTTTGCTTGAAGACCTTAACGCAAAGCGTACAGAGGTTGATGAAAAGAAAGCTGTTGTTGTTGAAAACCGTGCTGAATATGAAGCAGAAATGGCTATTCTTGATGTTAAAATGGATGAGCTTGAATCATCACAGAAACGCAATGAAGCCAATATTAAAAAGCAGAATGAAATCATCGGTACATACAGCGAAGATAGTGCTTATTATCAACAGTTGTTGGCTCAGGCAGAAAAGGAAAAAGCCGAATTCTCCGCACAGCTTGATAAGGATATTATAAGTGGCGGTTCAACAGGTAACGGTGTTGTCGATAACGGCAATGTCAACCATAAATTCCGTGTTTCCTCAAGAGGTCTTATCTCTCCGCTTCAGGAAAAAACAACATACTATTCCGCAACATTTGCACAGCACTCTTCAAGAGGTACAGCATCCGTTGACCTCTGTGCACCTGCAAACCGTGTAATCAACGGAAAAACTTATTATACAACAAAGGGTGCAAAGGTTTATGCTGTAGCATCGGGTACAGTTACAAAATCAACCTATGTTGCTTCAACTTATGGTCACTATATTAATATTGACCATGGTAACGGACTGAGTTCACTTGGTTGTCACCTTGATGCAAGATATGTAAGTGTTGGTGATTATGTTGTTCAGGGACAGGTTATCGGACTTGCCGGAAATACAGGTAACTGTTGGCCACGTCCTACAGCAGCAAATCCTGTTGCAGGTTCACATCTCCACTTTGAAATGCGTCTTAATGGTAATCGTGTAAATCCTGAAATCTATTTACCGTCACCATTGGTATAATAACAGTAAAGGATGATGTCCTTTGAATAAAAAAATTTCATTAGGTCTTGCACTTTCCATCGTTTTCCTTGCCGTTGCTGTAACTGTTTCGGTTACAATGATGGTGGCAATGGGAATTTACAACGGAATTATCAAGGATGTTGCAGAGCGTTCCGGAATTCACTCAACAATATCTGAAATCGATGATTTGGTGCGTGAAAACTATTTCGGCGAGTTAAATGAAAATCTTCTTAAAACAATGCTCTCTGACGGATATGTTGATGGAAGTCGGATCGTAGCCATGTCGTTCTGTGAGC
>JAZNIQ010000127.1:0-6141 GCA_045577555.1 Candidatus Fimenecus sp. | reverse complement strand
GCTACGATCCGACTTACCGTGACGACCTTTGTGGTAGTGGCAAATAAGTTGTCACGGTTGACACGGTTGACACGGTTGTCACGCCTGCAGTACGAACTTAATTCGTCTGCCTGCGTGAGTGCGCCTGCTTTCATAGAGAATACCGTACTCATTAAGCAGTCGCCCGGCGGTGACATTAAGCTTCATTCCTAACTGAATTGGCGTAATGTCCGTCTCGATAAAATCTCTGAAGTCGGAAATGCTTCCGTCCCACACGGGATTTTCTTCTGTGATTTTTTCTGCGATCAATTCAAGCAACGGGTCAGGCTTTTCTTTCCAAAGCTCTGTTTCAACTCGTTCAAGGTCCCACACAAGTCGCTCATCATTTCTCAAAAGAAACAGTCGCTGGTCCTGTTGGTCACGGCCGGAGATGTCAAGTGTTGCCGTCTTTGCCGTTCGTCTCTCTTTCTGTAAAAGGAAAGCTCCGTCAGCGGCACCGAGCAAACCGTTGGTACCCGAAATCATATCGAACTTGTCTCCCGAATTTTGTTTGCGTGTGTGATGCACAAGGAGAAGACAGATACCGTATCGGTCAGAAAAATTTTTAAGCTGAGCAATCACTTCATAATCATTTGCATAAGAAAACTTTTCCGCACCCGACTCTCTGACCTTCTGCAGAGTGTCGATGATGATAAGTCTTGTGTCGGGATTCTCTTCAATAAATTTTTCAAGCTGTTCAAAGAGTCCGCCGTTGAGATTCTTTGCCGACACGGAGAAGAACAGATTGTTCGTGCCTTCCGTTCCGAACATTCGGTAAAGTCTTTTCTGCAGCCGTGAGTAATCATCCTCGAGGGCAAGATAAAGCACCTTGCCCTGTCTGACCTCGTTTTCCCAAAGAGGCTTACCCGTACTCACGTGATAAGCAAGCTGTGCCATCATAAAGCTTTTACCGACCTTCGGTGCACCGACGAAAAGATAAGTACCGGGATAAAGAATACCGTCAATGATTGCAGGCTTACTCAGGTACGCCGTTTCGTAAAGCTCGCTCATCGTTACAGTCTTCATATATGACGGGTCCATTGACTTGCGGAGCTCTCTTTGCATCTGAGCAAATTTCTCTTCAAAGCTATTGATATTTTCTTCTCCGTCGGGTATAATGTTATTAATAGATTTTTGATTTGACTGTCCTTCATCTGGTGGTGCAGATGTGTAAGGGACGGTCTTTTCTTTTTTGTTTTCAAATTCTTCTGTCATTTAATCCTCCTTTTTGTTTCCAGGTAGCAATACGTCACTTTTTGCTGCCCTTATTTTTTGACACAACTTTGGCACCTCCTGTGATTTATTATAGAGAGCCATTGACAACAAATCAATAGATTTGTATAATGTTCTTTGGAGCGATATGAATTCTACAAAATCTAAAAAATTTACATTATCCAAAAGAAGGTTGCTTATGGAAAAAGATTATTCGGAATACGAGAAAACAGAGTATGACTTATATTTAAAAAGACGTGCCAATCTTAAAGATGCACGACTTGATTATTTTTCTAATTCGGCTCGCTTCAATGCCGAGGATAAAATATTCCACATCAGCGTTGACGACTATAACGAGCATATAAACATTGATTGGCTTATTGAAGAATATGAAACAGACAGAGCCAAGCGTGAGGGAAGAGAATACAAAAAGGAAGAAACTGAGCCTGAAATCATAGAGGAAAATATGAAAACATGTCAGGAGTATTTTGATAAACTGAGAGCAAAATATAATTTTTATCCCGGCATTTGTTGCGGTGTTAATATTGAGGAGACAGGCAAACTGGAATATCCTCTTATAAATGTTTTCAGCGGTGCCGGTGTTACATTAAAGTACGGTGAAGGTATCCTTGATTTTATTTATGCCGATTTTCTTACACCGTTAAAGGAAGCAATTAAAAATGCACAGTTTGAAAACTTTTTGATTAAAACTTTCCGCAAAGAAAAAGACGATGAGACATCTGAAACAATAAATCTGCCCCAAAAAGAAAAAGTTTATAACGACACTCAGGAAATCGTTGAAAACTTTTTTGATTATGAAAGCTCTTTTGGTATTATCAAAGACATTGCCTACGCTTCCCTTTATTCAGCAATTTGTCCGCCGGTATTCCACACAAGAACATTTGCAAATACGGATATTCTGAAATGGTACGGCAGTTATCTTTTATATTTAAGAGATGAATTCAGAGAGATAATCGAATTTTGTTATGACGAAGATTTTTATCCTGAGATTTTTGGAAATCTTTATCCAAGTGAAAGATTTAACATTTACAGAAAAATTCACGATTTCCCAATAAAGTTCAGACGCAACGAAGAATTTACGCTTACTCATAAAGGCGTAATAGGTAAAAAGATGCCTTACGGGTTATCTCTTGAGGAAATGATGAAAATCTTTAGCACACATGACCGAGAGCCAACCGAAGAGGAGAAAGCATTTGCCAAAAAATATAACTACCCGGTTGAGGACTTATTGTTTTATCTTCGGAACCACTCATTTATAAGAATAAATTATTCTTTTCGGTCTGTTGCAGAAATTCTTGAGCTTGAATTTACAAAAATGCTTGAGCAGAATGTTCACTTCCGTAAGTGCAAGCGATGTGGGAAGTATTTCATAATGAAGGGCAAATACGATACCCGGTACTGCGACAGAATTGCAGATGGCGAAAACCGTAGCTGTCAGGAAATTGCCGCTGCCGAAAATTACAAAGCGAAACACGCCGATGATAAAGCTACCGCTATTTACAGTAAATATTACAAGCGGTATTCTGCAAGAGTAAAGGTCAGACAGATTAAAGAGGCTGACTTCAAAAAGTGGAAATATCAGGCTATAACAAAGCGTGATGAATGTACCAACGGCGATATTACGCCTGAAGAGTTTACAGAGTGGATGGAAGCGTGTTTTCCGAACAGAAAGAAAAAAGATTGACAGATATAGCAACACCGCCGAGGATTTTCTCCCCGGCGGTTAGTTTATTTATTGGGTTTTAGTTTACCAATGAGTAACTTCGCAATCACAATACCGCTGAATGCCAAAGAGCTTATAGAAGAGTTCAGTCATAGAGAAATGTTATGTACTAATTTAAATCAGAGTTTTAAATTCTTCATAAGCCTTGGGGTTAGCAAAAATAATATCATTGGGGGTTGAAAGACTGATTTCTTTGCCTTCGTAGTTTTTTACTATGCCACCGGCTTCTTTTACAATCAGTGTTCCTGCCGCAATATCCCAGGGCTGCAAACCTTTCTCGAAAAAAACTTCACCTCTGCCGCAGGCTATCATACATATATCGTAAGACGCCGTACCGCTTCTGCGAATATCACGGGAAAGATCAAAGACTTTTCTTAAGAGTGCGAAAGTTTCGTCCGTATTTTCAGGATGATAGGGACATGTTCCGAATAGAGCAAGTCCGTCTGAAAGAGGGCGTTCACTTACATTTATTCTGTCGCCGTTCAGATATGCGCCCTTGTCTTTTTCGGCACTGAAAAGCTCGTTGGTGTATGGGTTATACACAACACCTGCAATAACCTCGTTTTCCTTGCAAAGTGCAACTGAAATACAGCTGCAGCGATAATCCTGCATAAAGTTTGTTGTGCCATCAATGGGGTCAATTATGAAACGCAAACCATTTGTTGAAAAATCATTTTCTGTTTCCTCGCCGATAAACCCAGCATCAGGGAAAGCCGTGCCAAGCTCCTCGAACAAGAAATTCTGCACGGCAACATCGTACTTTGTTACAAAGTTTTTCTTACCTTCTTTGGCAGTTACACTGTCTTCCTGATTATGTGCAGCAAGAATAATCTTTCCTGCTTCCTTTACTGTTTCAGTGATTTTTTTTACCATAATTTATCATCCTTTATTAATTTTTGCTTTTTTATTCAGTACTGCCGATACAAAGCAAAGGGCAAATGAAACAGCAGTAAATATCAAAATACAAACGAACACATCGTTCCAGCCCTTTGTATCTGCGATTTTGCCCAGCATTGATGTTGCAAGAGTGCTTCCTATATAGCAGAAAGTATTGAGAAGCCCTGCTGAAAATCCCGAATCAATTTTATCTCTTGAATAAAGCGGTACAACACTTGTTATAACATTATTCACTGCTGACATAAGGCAGGCAATGCCGCCGAAAAGCATAAGGGTAAGGGGTACTGATTTAAGGTTAAGTGTCAGTATTATAAGCACAGTAAAAATTATTGTCACGAAGTAGAAAATTCCGTTAAGAGCATTTTCGTCCTTCTGTTTTTTATGAAGTACATTTACTAAAGATGTACCGAAAATTGACAGCACCGGAAGAAGCAGAGTAACAATTATAGAAAGTGATGAAGGTACACCGAATTCCTCTTTCAGAATTGAGGGCACCCAAGTTGTTATGCCGTCTTTTATGAAACCGTTGGATATTGCCGATATGAGTATAACAGCGATACTTATAATAAATATTGGTGTAAAAGACAAGCTGCTTTTTACTTTTCTTTCGGCAACCTCTTTTTCTATCTTTTCGTTTTTGACGGTACTCATACCGATAAACCACAATACTGCCACAGCACCCACAAGCACTGATGCAACATAAAATATAGTTGTCCAATCAAGTCCGAGATATGAGAAAAGAGCAGCAAGACCATAAGCGGAAAATGTACCTGAGGCGACAGTAGTACTCATAACCATAACTGCTTTTGAAAGCCTACTGTCGGCAAGATTATCCGATAATGTTTTGATGAGGGAAGACCAGAGAATTGACTGAAAAGCGCCGTTCAGGAACCAAAGATATTTCATAGAATCTATTCCCTGACAAAAGGTCATAGCAAGGTTGATAATGCAGGATGCCGCTAAAGCTACGGTAACGGAATATTTGGTGTTATATTTTTTCGAAAGCAGACCGTTTATAAGCTGACCTGCACCGTAAGCGAAAAAGAAAAATGAACTGACAGTTCCTGCCGCCTCTTTAGTTGTGCCCATCTGAGACAGAATTTCAACCATTGAAGCGTTATAGTTAAGTCTTCCTACATAGGCAACCGTATAAGCGGCCCAGCAGAGAAAAATAAGAAAATTCGATTTTTTATTGCTTAAAGAGTTCAACATCTTATTCACCTGTACCCGTAATTACCTCTTTGTCAATTTTGCCGACGAATATATTTCCCTCTGTCAACAGTTTATCCTCATTGGGATTTTCAAATATAATTCCGTAGCTTGGCGAATCGGGTTCTTCGGGAGCAAGAAACGCATTGTTTCTGACTGTGAGGTCATAAACCATAGGTCTGAAGAATATGTAGCCTCTGCTTTTACCGATTCTTCCCGAGGGTCCGTCAAAAATATTGTTTTCAATAAGGATATTGTGGTGATCAATATCTCCGTGGTGACCAACTCCGGGGAAACCGTCACATTTGAAAATGTTGTTTCTGATTACTATATTACGGCAGACAGTATCGTCACTCTTGAAATCAATGAGAGCTCCGTCACAGTTATAAACAGGACCGTATGAACCGTGACGTGACATATCGAGCTGAATCTGTTCATTAAAAAGAATATCTGTCTTGAATGTGTATGACGGACCGTCAAAAACACAGTTTTGAATAGTTGTGTTTTCCGTTCCGTTAATTTCAATACAATGCCAATGGGCACAATGACGGAATCTGCAATTTTCAATGGTAATATTGCTACAATGAACTGTGTTCACAAGGGTTATACTTTCATCAAGATTTTTGTTACCGTCAAAGATACCGCCTGAAATCACAACATCGTGTGTACCTTCATAAGCTCCCCATTCAGGTTCGGAATAGGAAGCAAGAAGATATCTTGTCAGCGGTTCACTTTTGTCGCTTCTGAGAATGACTGCATTATCCGAAAACTTTAGATGCTGATATGAATAGAAAATCAGTGCAGCTGAAACGAGATATGTACCGTCGGGGAAATAAACTGTTCCGCCATCCTTCAGTTCATCAATGCAAGCCTGCAAAGCTTTTGTATCATCGTGGATACCATCTGCACATACATCCTTGTTCTGTAAGACATTTATAAATTTCATATAATCACCTCAGAACATATTGTCATTCGTTCTGTGAAACAACCGCAACCTCTGCAGTAACCGCTGCATCCTGCAACTTGCCTGCATCGCCTTCTGCTGCAGCATTTCCTGCTTC
>JAZNIQ010000126.1:0-6107 GCA_045577555.1 Candidatus Fimenecus sp. | reverse complement strand
GGGTTTACAAAAATCTTTGTGTTTTCATCTATGAGATTTGCAGGTACAATCGGTTCAATAACGTTCTTTTTAATATCTTCACGAATTTGTGAAAGTTCAACATCTGCACTGTGTTGTGAGGAAACGACAATGGTATCTACTCTTACAGGATTTCTGTTATCATCATATTCAATAGTAACCTGAGTTTTGCCATCAGCACGAAGATAGGGGAGTGTGCCGTCTTTTCTTACCTTTGTAAGCTGAACTGCAAGTTTATTTGCAATGGATATCGGCATTGGCATAAGTTCAGGTGTTTCATCGCATGCAAAACCAAACATCATACCTTGGTCACCGGCACCATTAAGATTATATAAATCTTCATTGCCTTCTTTAATTTCCATTGAATTGTCAACGCCAAGAGCAATATCAGATGATTGTTTATCAAGAGCTACAAGAACGGCACAGGTGTTACCGTCAAATCCTTTTGCACTATCATCATAACCGATTTCAAGAATGGTATTTCTAACTATTTCCGGAATATTAACTTGAGCTTTAGATGTTATTTCCCCCATAACAAGAACTTGTCCTGTTGTAACAGTTGTTTCACAAGCCACACGTGACATTGGGTCCTGTGTTAACATTGCATCGAGAATAGAATCGGAAATCTTATCACAGATTTTATCAGGATGACCTTCTGTAACAGATTCGGATGTAAATAAAAATTTTGCCATATTTGTTTCTCCTTCAAAAAAAATCAAGCACCCATAAGGGTGCCTTTAAAAACAACCTTATATCTCGGAAAATCCGCAGGAATTAGCACCTTGCAAAAAGCAGGTTGCCGGGTTTCATAGGGCCAGACCCTCCACCACTCTGCATAAGGGATATATTTAGTTTCAATATATTTTATCACATAATCTTATATTGTCAACTATATTGTATATTTTTTTATTCCTTTTTCCAAAGCTATATATATTGGAAAAAATGGAATAATATTAAAAATAGCTTTAATGGAATTAAGTGTTGTTGAACCCCAAACACCTGCCCAATATGTTTCACTAACTAAAGGGAATCCCATTATCTTATAAAAAATTGGAGTGAAAATCATATTAGCAATCCAACCAATAATAATTGCAATTACAATAGTTATAGCTGAAGCAATAACATAAGTTTTTAGTGTTATTATATTCTCTTTAAAAACTTTCTTGAAGATTTCTATAAATGCCCACATTGAAAGTATCATACTACTACCAATAATTATATTCATTATTTCACCTATACCAACAGTTGTAGTACGAGTTAGGTGGATTACATTTTTTATAACTTCAACCAAAACACCTTGAATTGGTCCCAATATAACACCTGTAAGGATTGCCGGAAAGTCAGAAAAATCTACTTTTAAATGACTAATACCCGGAACAATGTTAATCTCAGGAAACACCATATAAATAATTGTTGCAATTGCAGTCATTAACGCTACAATTGTGAGATTAAAAATCTTTTGATTTCTTTTGCTTGACATTAAAATCATCCTTCCAAATTTGATTAGTTGTCAAACAGAAAACCCTGCTAAAGTAAATAGCAGGGCTGAATGTAACAAACAATGTCGCATCTTCTTTCATCCGGACTATACCGTCGGTATGGGGATTTCACCCATTCAGCCAATTGGCTCGTGGACTTTAACCACCGGTGGAGAATTACACTCCGCCCTGAAGACAACTAATATATTTTATGATTTAATTATAGCATTGTCACCTTGTTTGTCAATACATTTTTTCTTTATATTCAACAGAATAATAGCGAAAATCATTAAAATTGGAAATATTGAACCAAAGCCAATACCGGTTTTTAATGCCTCACCTGATGTTTCGTTTGATGCTAATTGAATACTCATAAAGCTTATGAACCAAGGTCCTAAAGTGCAACCGGTATCACCTGAAAGAGCAAGAACACTATACATTGCACCGCCACCTTTAGGAAATAATTGAGCGGCAAGACTTAACGTTGCGGGCCACATTATACTTACGGTTATTCCTGTTAAAGCACATATCAAAAGTGAAATAACTTGATTTTCAATAAAACAAGTGCCAAAATAACAAGCAGCACAAAGTCCGGCCGAACAATAAAGCGCTGTTTTTAAATTAATCTTTTCACCAACGAAACCAAAAATCATTCTGCCAGTACCCATAAGAACAGCAAAAAGACAAGGACCTAATAAATCTCCTGTAATTTTTGTAACTTTTAAACCTGCTTCTGCAAAATAAGATGACCATTGAGACATTCCTATTTCAGATGCTCCGGCGCAAATCATAATAATTATACACAATATGAAATGCTTTGAAAAAAGCATCCTGAAAAGTGGTGTTTTTTCCTCTTTTGTAAGGTTTGGTTTTATTGGCACTCCTATAAAGTTTATAGTGTTGATAAGTGGGATAACTGCCCATATAATTGGAGCAATAAACCACAAATTATTTCCCAATAATTTTATCATTATCGTTGTTAGTAAAACAACGGTAACCTGTCCCCAACAGTAAAAAGAATGAAGAAGACTCATTTCAGCAGTCTTTTTTTCACCGGGTATTGCTTCAATGATTGGGCTGATTATTACTTCAGTAATACCGCTACCTATTGCAGATAGAATAATTGAAATAACTATGCCCCAATATGCATTTTTCATTATATTGGGAAGCAGTCCAAGACAAGAAAGTCCCAAAAATGCAATTCCTTGTGAGATAACAGCAAGCTTCTTATATCCAATTATATCTGCAAACTTAATAGAAAGTGTATCAACAATAAGTTGCGTTGCAAAATTGATAGTAATTAGCAATGCAAGTTTGTCAAGAGAAATATTAAACTTATCAGTGAATATAACAAAAAGCAAAGGAGCAATATTATTGATTATTCCTTGAACAATATATCCGGTATAACAGGCAATTTTTGTTCCTGTAAAAGTTCTATTTTTCATTATACTCGTGTAATTATAATCTCAACATTTCCTGTTATAGTGAAATTACCATAATTTGCAGGAATGAAAAGACTATCTCCTTTTTTTATATCAATATCATCAATTTTACCTTTGCCATCGGTTACTAAAACAGAAACAAAGGAGTTCTCATCTGCTTTAGACACATAAGTATCAGTTATGAAAATTTTCTCAACATTAAATAAATCACATTTTGTAAGTAATTGGGAATTATAACCGCTTTTTACAATTAATTCTCCTTCTGGCTTTGTTGAACGAGTAGGAGGTGTACAATTAGTAACATCAATTGCTTTTTCAATATGTAATTCTCTTGGTTTTCCATCGGCTCCAAGTCTGCCGTAATCATAAACCCGGTAAGTAGTGTTTGAATTCTGCTGAATTTCGGCAAGCATAATTCCTTTACCAATTGCATGTAGAGTACCTGCTTCAATAAAAAATAAATCCCCTTTTTTAACTTTAACTTTATTTACAGTTTCAAGAAATGTATTATTAGCAATTCTTTCTTTAAATTCTTTGTTGCTGATTTCTTTGTTAAAGCCATAGATTAATTCTGCATCATCATCGCAGTCAAGAATATACCAACATTCTGTTTTTCCATATTCTTTTTCAACTCTCATGGCATATTCGTTGTTTGGATGCACTTGAACAGATAAATCGTCTTTAGCATCTATAAGTTTTATAAGAATAGGAAAATATTCAAATTTCTTACCATTTTCTCCAAGATAATCAGGGTTTTCTTTTAAAACATCTGTTAATGTTTTACCTTTAAAATCACCATTTAGAATTGTATTTTCTCCATCTTTGTGGCAAGAAAGCAGCCACCCTTCAGCAAGCTTATCAAGATTTGACTTAAAACCATATTCATCACGGAGTTTTGTTCCACCCCAAAGATAATCTTTAAAAACAGGATTTAATCTCATAATATACATAAAATCACCCCAAAAATTTTTATATCATTTTATCACACAATACCATTGTTTTCAACAAATCATTGTGAAATTTTTTTAATTATGTTATAATAAATTGTAAAGTGATATCATAGATAATTATACTACGATGATGCTTAGTTTTTTTAAAAATTGTTCTTGGATTAATTTGTCTAGTAACATTTCAACGATACATTGGTATCATAGAAAAAGAGCAACAAAACAAAATAGAAAAGATGACGGTAAAGCAGTTGGCACGGGCACTTGAATTATCGGTGTATCTTTTACATTTTCAAATATACTTGTATTTGTTTTACAAAATGATTTATTCATATTATTAATACCAAGATATATTATTGGTAATGTTTTTTATTCTATATGGTCAATTTAAGTATAACAAGGGGATTATCTGATGAGGCAAAACATAATTTTTTATTTTTCAGACCAGCAACGATATGATACGGTTAATGATAAAATAATGCCTAATTTGATGGAACTTGCAAAAGACGGAACTTTTTTCGAAAATTGTTATACCTGTCAACCCGTCTGTGGTCCTGCAAGAGCATCTCTTCAAACAGGGGTATATCCAACTGAATGCGGTTGTCATATAAATGGAATACCGCTTCCTGATGATGCAAAATCATTGGCAGATTATTTCAATGAAAATGGTTATAATACTGCATATATAGGAAAGTTGCATCTTGCATCTGGTAAAAACAATGGTGAAAACATAAAATGTGAAAAAACAGCAATTCCGGTAAATCGTCTTTGGGGCTATAAGTATTTTCGAGGAGCAGATATACTTGAATTCACTTCTCACGGATATGATGGATATGTTTTTGATGAAAATGGCAATAAGATTGATTTTAATGGTTATCGTGCCGATGCAATCAATGATTTTGCATTAGATTATATAAAAAAATACAGTTCTGAAAAACCATTTTTTATATTTATTTCTCAGCTAGAACCTCACCATCAAAATGACCATAAAAGATTTGAAGGTCCTGTAGAAAAAACTTCAAAATATAAAGAGTATCCGATTCCAGAAGATTTAGCACATATAAAAGGGAATTATAAAGAACAATATCCTGATTATTTGTCGGCAATTGAAAGCCTTGATGATAATATAGGCAGACTTGTTGAAACTTTGAGGAAAAAAGGTATCTATGATAATACAACAATTATTTATACTTCTGACCATGGTTGTCATTTCAAAACAAGAAATGCAGAGTATAAGCGTAGTTGTCATGATTCGTCCATACATATTCCTCTTGTTATAAAAGGTAAAAATATTGATAAGTCTGTTAAAGATGATAGAATGATTAGTCTTATAGATTTGCCGCCAACAATTTTGAAATTTGCTGATATCGATATTCCTGATTATTATCAGGGAGAAGCTATTCAAAGTAAAAAAGATAGTGATTCAGTTTTTATTCAGATTAGTGAGAGTCAATGTGGTAGGGCAATACGTACCAAAGAATATACTTATTCAGTTTCATCGCCTTTACCACTGTCATCGTATTCTAATATTTATTTTGAAGATTATCTTTATGATAACTCAAAGGATAAGATACAGAAAAATAATTTGATAAGGTCTAAAGAATATGTTAAGATCAAGAAAAAATTGAAAAAAATCTTGATTAATCAAATTAATATGGTTGAAGGTAAAAAGCCAATTATTTTGCCTTGCTTGTTTATGAAAACAAAATAAATGCACAACTAATTATAAAATTATTCAAAATTCTACATTTGCATCTGATAAATTGAGTGAAAATGCAGTTTTTTAAATAATTACTTGCAAATTTATATTTATTGCTATATAATATAGCGAAATATATTTTGGAGGATATTTTATGCTTTATAATCAGATGAGTAGAGAAGAACTCGTTTCACTTAAAGGTGAACTTGAAAAGCAATATAAAGATATTAAATCTCTTGGACTTTCACTTGATATGTCACGTGGCAAGCCGGGTGCTGACCAGCTTGATTTATCAGTTGATATGCTTAGTGTTATGGTCGATGCCAAGGAATGCATCGCAGAAAACGGTTTTGATTGTCGTAATTATGGTGTTCTGGACGGAATTCCTGAATGTAAAAAGCTTTTTGCGGATTTGCTTGATGTTGAAACTAAAAATATTATAATTGGTGGCAAGTCGGATCGTAGCCATGTCGTTCTGTGAGCCAAGGAGTTGATTTATGACATTGTCTTCCTAAGACCGCTT